>CADBRF010000115.1 GCA_902796975.1 uncultured Coriobacteriaceae bacterium | reverse complement strand
TTCCCCTTTACCCTGAATGGCGTTGAGTATGAAGACGACCTGTGGCAGAGCATGGATCCCCATGAGTTCTACGAGCGTCTTCGGAAGGGAGAGCCTGCCAGCACCGCCCAGCTTCCCTATGCCGTGCAGTACGAGGCCTTTGAAAGGGCGGCGCAAGAGGGGGTTCCCACCTGCTATATAGCTTTCACCTCAGGGCTTTCGGGAAGCTACGATACGACGCTGCGTGTCGCTGATGATATCCGCGCGAAATACCCTGATTTCGAGCTCTACACGGTTGATTCACGGCTCGCCTGCATGCCTGAGGGGTTGCTTGTCTACGAGGCAATTCGCCAGTGGAAGCGCGGTATGACGGCAAAGCAGCTCGAAGAGTGGGCAAACGAGGCACGTTGGCATGTGCACACATGCTTCACCATCGACGAGCTGGAGCACCTGCGTCGCGGTGGCCGCATTCCAGATATGGCTGCCTATGCGGGCACTAAGCTCGATATCAAACCGCTACTCGCGTTCGATCTGGAGGGCAGCCTTACCCTGACGGGCGCGGCGCGTGGCAGGAAGAAATCGCTGCGGGCTCTGGTCAAGGCCTATCAGGAGAATCATACCGAAGAAGGTGCGAACGATACGGTGTTGGTCTATTCCGCTGATGCCCAGGCTGACGCAGATTGGGTTATCAAGCATCTAGGTCGTGATCCAGAGGCACTTCCCGTCATCACGGGAAGCGTTGGCCCGGTCATCGGCTCACACGTTGGGCCGGGCATGGTGGCAATTACCTTCTGGGGTCCCGACCGCCGCGAGAAAGCCTCGATTGCCGACAAGATTGCAAATAGGTTCAAATAGCAGGCGGCAGAGACTCTGGCACGCTCTAAGCGTTGACCGGGCTTGCGCTGCACAATACGAAGGAAAATAACATGATGAGTTCGCTGGATACGCGTATCACCTTCTTCGGCGGTGCGGTCAATCCCGCCGTGATTGAAGGCATGAAGAAACTTGCCGCCGCGGGATATGAAATCGCCGTCTGCGAATGTGATCCGCGCGAATACAATCAGCTCCGCGATTTGGGGGTTGAGAAGATTCCCAATCGCGTCGAGGCAATGAGCGACTGTCAGGTCGTAATCACATCGCTCTCCACCTCCGCCGCTGTTGAAGAGCTCTATCTGGGCGATAACGGCTTGCTCGAACTCGCCGATCAGGGCACCTGCTTTATGGATGTGAGCTTCTCGTCTCCGCAGCTCGCGCGCGAGATTGAGGCCATGGCCGCCATCTCCGATATCCAGGCAATCGACGCTCCGGTGCTCTGCTTGGGAGAGAAGGAGGAGGCAGTAATGTTCGTAGGCGGCGAGCAAGACGCTCGCGATCAGCTGGCGCCCCTCTTCCCCTATCTCGCCGCGACGGTCATTCCGGAAAAAGAGGCGGGTGAGGGGCAGTTTGCCGCGATGCTCGCCATCATCTCGCTCGCAGGCTCTCTTATGGGCACGGTGGAGGCGCTCTCCCTCGCTCATATCAGTGGATTCCCTGAGCACAGCGCTGTAGGCGTGCTGGCAACCACTGCTGGCGGTTCGCGAGCGCTAGTCGACTACGGTCCGCAGATTCTCAAACACGATTACAAGGGCTCCTTCAGAGTGTCGTCTTTTCTCGAAGCGCTGGGTGTGGCTCTTGAGACTGCAGACAAGCTTGAAGTCACATTGCCGATGGTCGAGACTGCCTACCAGCTCTACGACCTTTTGTGTGTGGTTGGCGGGGAGAGTCTCAACATCCAGGCGCTCGCCCTGCTCTATGAGGATGAACAGACATGCGCCG
This sequence comes from uncultured Coriobacteriaceae bacterium, assembly GCA_902796975.1. Taxonomy (GTDB): domain Bacteria; phylum Actinomycetota; class Coriobacteriia; order Coriobacteriales; family QAMH01; genus CADBRF01. The sequence continues at coordinate 11,635 of CADBRF010000115.1, read as the reverse complement.
ATTATGGCCTGGACTGGTCGCTCGCCGATGGTCAAGACGGTCAGATGGATGACGATGATTACGGCTACGACGGGTATGAGGGCGGTCCTCTAGGCGGGCTTGGCAATCCTTCGCAGGGAGGTGGGCAGCGCCCTAGAGGGTCATCTGGTGGTGGCCTCCAGATGCCTGGCAGCTTCTTTTCGAAGAACTAGTTATTGCCCTCGACTGCTAAGAGAAGAGTTAGATTCATGGAATTTTTCGCAACATGTGGCCGCGGAGTGGAAAAGCTTCTCGGCGAGGAGCTGCATGTCGCAGGCGTTCATGGAGTGCGCCCGCTCACAGCAGGCGTGGCTATCTCGGGCGACATGGAAGATGCCTACCGAGCTTTGCTCTGGTCGCGCATTGCCAGCCGTGTGCTCCTTACGCTTGGGCGCGTTCGCTCCAGCGATGCCGATGCGCTCTACGAGGACGTCTACGATATCCCCTGGGAAGACCATATCGGCCTCCATGCAACAATTGCAGTGAGCGCCTATGGTACGAACGACGCCCTTCGCAACAGCCATTTCACAGCCTTGCGTGTGAAAGATGCCATATGCGATCGTCTCATGAGCCTCCGCGGTGCGCGCCCTTCGGTTGAGACCGCCAAGCCCGATGTCCGCATTAACGTGCAGGTGGGCTCCAAGCGCGCCACCGTGTCTATTGATCTTTCGGGAACTCCTCTCGATCACCGCGGTTACCGTGCCGAGGGCAAGCCGGTGGGAACACCGCTTCGAGAGAATCTTGCGGCAGCCCTGCTGGCTATGGCCGGTTGGACACACGAGAAAGCCAAGGATTCCCTGCTCGTGAACCCCTTTGCCGGGGCGGGCACTATCGCCATTGAAGCTGCCCTCATCGCTTCCGATGCGGCACCAGGCATTCTGCGCCCGCACTGGGGCTTTGATCGCTGGCTTGGGCACGACCCCGAGGTCTGGGACAAGTTGCTCGACGACGCAGACGACCGTGCTCAGTCGGGCACGCCCGAGGATGTTCATGTTCTCGCGTGCGAGACGGACCCTGTTGCCGTGCGATATGCGGAGATGAGTGCCAAGCGTTCTGGAGCAGGTGCTTGCATGGGCTTCTTCTCCGACCAGCAGATCCTCGCCCGCGTCGCTCGTGAGAAGCTCGTCAATGCGGGAGACGCGTTTCTTGCTTGTCATTGCCCTGCCTCCACTTCCTTCTCGCAGCTCCCGACTTTCTATGCCTCTCTCACGAGTCTGATGCGTGATTGCGGCGCCTTCTCGAAGCTCGCGTTCCTGAGTGCTGATCCCAATGCGGATGTCTCTCTGGGGTACACGGCGGCGACAACTGTGGGAGCGCGCAATGGCACTGAAGACACGTGCGCTCGCATCTACGATGTGGCAAACGCAAAGCCGCGTCCGCAGGCGAAGGTCAAGGTGCGCGATAAACAGGTGCTCGTGGGCGATGAACGGGCCCAGCAGTTCGCCTCGCGTCTCAACAAGGTCGCACGTGAGCGCCGCAAATGGGCAAAGCAGAAGGGCATCTACGCCTATCGCGTCTATGATGCCGACCTGAACGATTACAACATGGCCATCGATGTCTACAACGGCGCTGGTCCCGATGCGGGTCGCACGCTCATCCATGTTGCCGAATATGCGGCACCCAAGGAAATCGACCCGGCGAAGACTGCGCAGCGTATGGCCGATGCTCTCGCCATCATTCCTGTCGTATTCGAAGTCGATCCGGCAGATGTCTTCGTCAAGCGTCGGTTGCGGGCCCGCGGCGGTGAGCAGTACGCCCTGCCCATGAACCCATCAAGCGATGCAGAAGTTCCAGGGCGTTCTTTTATCACCTGCGAAAATGGCTTGCTCTTCGAAGTCAACCTCGCAGACAGGCTTGATACGGGCATCTTCCTCGACCACCGGCTCACCCGCGATCTTATCGGGCGTGTGGCGCGAGACAAGAGCTTTCTCAACCTCTTTGCCTACACGGGAACGGCGAGTGTCTACGCTGCGGCAGGTGGCGCTCGCTATACCACCACGGTCGACATGTCCAACACTTACCTGGATTGGGCTTGGCACAATATGGAGCTCAACGGCCTCATCGACAGCCGGCAGGAATTCGAGCGCGCCGATGTGCTCGGCTGGATTGATGATGTACGCCATTCTCGCGACCGTTGGGACCTGATCTTTGTCGACCCGCCTACCTTCTCTAACTCGTCAAAGATGGGCTCCCGCAGCTGGGATGTCAAACGTGACCACGTCGAGCTCCTCATCGGTGTCAGCAGGCTGCTCACGCCTGGCGGGACTGCGATTTTCTCCTGCAACGAGCGGTCGTTCAAGCCCGATGTTGCCAAGCTCCGCAAGGCTGGGGTCCTCATCAGCGATATCACGGCCAAAACAATTCCGCACGATTTCGAGCGCAACCAGCGTGTCCACCACTGTTATCTGCTCAGACGCGAAAGCCTGTGATAAACTGGCTTTGCTCCTCCCGAGTCTGTGGTTGCGAGTCATCTTGTGTGGCTCTAGTCCAAGGCAGATGCGGTCGAAAGGATCCACGTAAACAGTCGGTGCAAGCCGGCTGCGAGCATGGCGCATCTTAGGGGTAAGGCGTACCGTCCGTGAAGGATGCAGAGGGCGTCCCGGGCGAGACGGCTAGTAGTGAGATTATTTCAGGCAAACGTCGCAGTATGCGAGTGTGGGGTCAAATACCAGGTCAGTCGGGAGGAGCACGTTTCTGATTGACGCTTCAATGGGCAGGTGAGCGTTTACGAAGGCTATGAAAATCAAACATATCGGTCGGTACCTTGCAGTTGTTGCACTTTCTTGTTTCGCGCTGTTTGCGCTTGCCGGCTGCAGCCAGGTGAACGACTTGGCATCCCGCGTCAACATCTGCATGGATAAAGAAGTCGACTATACGGCATCTCCCGCAGTCACTTCCGGCGCCACTATCACCGAAGGCGTCCTCACTGTTGGCATCAACGCGCAAAACTCTCCCTACGGGGGCACCAACGCCAGCAATGAGACCGTCGGCCTCGACGTGGATATCGCCGCCGCGCTGGCCGATGAGCTTGGTCTCAAGCTGCAGATTGTCGATGTGAATTCCAACGGCAAGTCCGCCCTGTCAGGCAGGCTCGTGGATGTCACCCTCGGCGCCACCAAGTCCGGCTCCATCACCACGGTTTCCTATTCTTCAGCTTATATTGACGACGGCACTGCGCTCTTCGCGCTCAAATCCAATGCGGGAAAGTCTGTCGCCGAGTCTGATTTCACAGGCGCCCAGGTGCTCGCGCTCCCTGATAGTGATGGTGCCCGCAAGATTACCGAGACCCTCGGCGATAAGGCGGTTATCACCTGCAATACCCTGCAAGAGGGCTTCAGCTCGCTTGAAAACGGGGCTGCTCGCTACCTCGTGTGCGATGCGGTTGTGGGCAACTATTTCGCCCGGTCCTATAGCGATATCGTCTGCGTAGGTTTCCTGGATTCTGCCAGCGTACGGCCTGTGTATGCTGCCACGCTCACCAGCAACGCTGAGCTAACTGCCGCTGTTAACAAAGCGCTAACAACTGTACAAACGAATGGCATCGAAAGTGTAATTGTGAAAAAATGGTTGGGCAGCAATGGCGAAGAGCTGTTACCTGCACGAGTCAGTGCCCTCTCACTTCCAGAGGCGTTTGACAAGTAGTTCGGCTGCTGAGGTGTATTGAGCTTGCTCTAAGTCCAATGTGCCGTTGCTGTTGCCGGGTATTCCTGCAGAGTACATGCTCTGCAGTGAAAGATTGGCTACCAAGATAAGGAGGCCTACTATGAGCATCACAGTAACTGGACGCAAAACGAGTGTTACGCCAGCTTTGAGGGATTACGTTGAAGAGAAGATAGGACGTTCTCTCGAGGTTTTCGATCGCGCAGCAATGGACGCGGAAGTTGTTCTCCGTGCTGAGAAGAATCCTTCTAACCCCAAGGGTGCTATCTGCGAGGTCACGGTTCGCGCAAAGGGCGCTGTCATCCGCGTCGCCGAGGCTGACGAGGATATGTATGCGGCTATCGATGCCGCCGGCGATAAGGTCGAGCGTCAGCTCCGCAAGTACAAGACCAAGATTGTCGACCGCCGTGGTGGCAAGGGCACCATTCGTAGGCAGCCTCTTGCTGCTGATGACCTGCCCGAAATCGAGCTCCCCGAGGAAGAGGACGACGATCTGCTGGTTCGTACCAAGGAAATCGAGATGGAGCCGATGACTGAAGAGCACGCGCTCGTCCAGACTGACCTCCTTGGCCACGATTTCTTCGTGTACTTCGACCAGGATACGCATCAAATTCAGGTTATCTACCATCGCAAGAATGGTGGCTACGGCATTATCAAACCTGTCGTCAAGGCGTAACGCTGATGGGGGAGCAAGCCGTTGGCTCCCTATGTGAGTGACGTATTCGAGAGGGGATGGGTTCATGCTCATTCCCTCTCTTTTTTCGGCAGAATATTCATGACAAGTCCGGCAGGGAGGGGGGAGCGGGCAGAAGCGGGAACGAAGCCGTAGGGAGTATCGTTTCCCTCGTTCTGGTTTTGCCCAAATAGCATGGAGACTGTTGTCGTGAGCGCCTGCCTGCTTGGCGAGAATTGCAAGTATGACGGTGGAAACAATTATTCCGAAAAGCTTGCTGTATATCTGAACCAGCACGACGTGCGCGTGGTTCCGGTGTGCCCTGAAGTGTTGGGAGGCTTGTCCGCACCGCGCAAACCCTCGGAAATTGTAGACGGAACCGTACGCACGAGCGATGGCGAAAGCGTCGATGCCGAATTCCGCCTTGGCGCGAGACGGGCGCTTGAGATTGTTCAGGATGCAAGTCCAAGCGTGGTAGTTCTCCAATCGCGAAGCCCCAGCTGCGGTGTTAACCAGGTTTATGACGGGACGTTTTCTTCAGCACTCGTGCCTGGCCGCGGGGTCTTCGCCTCGATGATGGTGGATGCGGGCTATAGCGTGGTTGATATCGAAGACCTCTAGCCTCACTCCCGTCCTCGAAAGCGGAGTCGTACAGGAAGCGGGGATTTCCGCAATCTGTGCGCCATCCACGCCCCTCTCACACAATACACGCTCGCTGATTTGAGTGTGTGTGGTTCGAAGCGGAGTACAATTCACGCTACATGTTTTCCGTACTTAGATAGACGACTAACGAAAGGATGAGCAGATGGCACGTGTGTACAACTTCTCCGCAGGCCCCGCCGTGCTACCGGAGCCGGTTCTCAAGCAGGCGGCAGACGAGATGCTGGAGTATGGCGATACCGGCATGTCCGTCATGGAGATGAGCCACCGCTCTGCCGCATTCGAAAATATCATCAAGACTGCAGAAGCTGACCTTCGCGAGCTCATGGGCATCCCCGAGAACTACAAGGTGCTCTTCCTCCAGGGCGGCGACTCGCTTCTCTTCGCGAGTGTCTTCATGAATCTCGCACTCAACGGCAAAGCAGATTACATCGTCACGGGCAATTGGTCCAAGAAGGCGCTCAACGAGGCCAAGATCCTCGGCGACCCCAAGGTTGTCGCTTCCGGCGCAGACAGCAACTTCTCCAAGATTCCTGACCTTTCCGACCTGGATATCCGCGAAGACACGAGCTATGTCTACATCTGCGAGAACGAGACAGTTCACGGCAACCGCATCCACAAGCTCCCCAACACCAAGGGTCATGTGCTTGTAGCCGACCAGAGCTCCATGTTCCTCTCTGAGCCCACCGATGTCACCAAGTACGGTCTCATCCACGCTGGCGTCCAGAAGAACGTTGGCCCTGCTGGCGTGCAGATTGTCATCATCCGCGAGGACCTCATCCCCGAGGACCTGCCGGGCGTTCCCACCATGCTCCGCTTCAAGACCCATGCCGACAAGGGCAGCCTCTACAACACGCCCCCTGCATACGGCATCTACATCTGCGGTCTCGTGTTCAAGTGGATCAAGAGCCTCGGCGGTCTCGACGCGATGAAAGAGCGCAACGAGAAGAAGGCCAAGGTTCTCTACGACTTCCTCGATTCGAGCAACATGTTCCACGGTACGGTGGTTCCCGAGGACCGTTCCATCATGAACGTTCCGTTTGTCACCGAGAGCGACGAGCTCAACAAGAAGTTCATTGCCGAGGCGACGGAAGCCGGGTTCGCCAACATCAAAGGCCACCGTTCCGTTGGCGGCATGCGTGCCAGTATCTACAACGCGATGCCCATCGAGGGTGTCGAGGCACTTGTCGAGTTCATGGATAAGTTCGAGAAGGAAAACTAGTCCCGCTAGAGGCTGTTCTCAACGTCGATTCTTCCACAAGACAAGGGACGCACAGAACCGCGCTTGATAACACACGAAAAAACGACCCGTTGCAGTGATAAGCTGCTGCGGGCCGTTCTGTTTTCGCAATTAGGTCACTCCGGGTGCCCGATTGCTAGATTTTCGCCATTTCCTCGGCGCAGCGGTTGTACCAGAAGGTGGAGTTGGGTGGGCAGTAGGTCGATGCGGCGTCTCTGGTGAGGTATCCGCCGTACATAGAGCTGCCGAGCGCGGCAACTATGGTGTTGATGCCCTCGGTCCACGAGCTGAAGCCAGACCCGCCGTAGCCCCAGGCGTTATGCGATGCGAAGCATGCAGCGCCCTTGGAACTCTCCACGGTTGAAATAGCAGGCGCCCATCGTGGGTCAACGCCGTTGTTCCAGGCAGCGATTGCGTATGCTTCGCCAGTGCCCGCCATGGGCGAACCAGCGAGGTAGCTATTGATGCGCGGAGCCCACTTGTTGACGAAGGCGGTCTTGTCGTCTGACCAGCTCACATTGGAAGCGTTTGTGGTCTGAGCAGAGGTCGTTGCCGCTTCTTGCTCCTCTTCGGCTGCCTGTTTATCTTCCTCGGTGCCGGTTTGTTCGGCCTTTGCAGCGGCCTCTTCAGCTGCCTTCGCCGCAGCCTCCTCCTGAGCCTTCTGGCGGGCAGCAGCCTCCTTTTGAGCCTTCTGACGCGCTGCCTGAGCATTGGAAAGAGCCGTTGCGGCATCTTGTGCCGCCTGGTCTGCCTCAGCCTTGCTCTCTTCAAGAGTTGCGCGAGAGTCCTCCAACTCGTGCTTCATACTGTTGGTCTTCTCGATAACGCCCGTGTTGTACTGAATGACCCACTCATACTGGTCGATGAGGGCAAGGGCGTCTGTCAGGTTTTCGGCGCTGAGCAGCAGCGAGACCATGTTGCCTGTCTCGTGCGAGTATTTGTAGAGCGTCACCATGCTCGCGTCGCAGTTCTTCTGCTGCTGGGGCAAGGTTGCGTCGAGCTCGGCAATGCGAGCATCGAGCGTGTCAATCTCATCGGCAAGCTCCTGCTGGTGGGCTACCGCATTGTCGTACGCCTGAGCGCTGGCGGTAACCTGAGCATTGAGCTCGCTGAGTTCGTCGGCGTGAGCTTGCGGGAGAGGAAACGTCGAAGATATGAGTGCGACGGCAAGCAGGCCGGCGATGCCGGTATGTGCGAATGTGCGAAGCAAATAGATCCTTTTCGAGTACGTTTATTACTTCAGCGAGTGTCTACGATACCGTATTTTGGGATTCTGTGCATCTTTTGCAGGAAATCGACATGTTTTGACCGGCAATATGGGGCAAAAACTGGCGAAAAATCGGCATAAAAGTGGGATTTGTCCGCTTCTGAGTGGTTTTTATGTGGAGTCGATACCGGAGTGAAGCCGAGTGTTTGGAGCAAAAAGAAAAGGCCTGCCGCTTGAATGGGCGGCTGGCCTTGGTGTTGCTGGTGGGCGATGAGGGGTTCGAACCCCCGGCCTTCTGCGTGTAAAGCAGCTGCGCTCCCGCTGCGCCAATCGCCCGATGTGGTGTGATTCTAACGCACTTTCAAACGAGGTTCTACCGGTGAGAGAGCAAAGCCGTGTCTGCATCCGCTTATCGGCGTCTGGGGGCATGATCTCTTCAGCTTTCGACTGCTTTGCGGATTGAACTGTTTGCCGAGGCAATAGTGCCCGACGATAGTCCTTTCCGCCTCTATTGCTCTGCATATCGGAGGTCTTGATTTGGCCCTTGCGTACTGTCGTAGGTTTTGCTCGTTGCGTCGGCGTTACAAGATGCGCCCGATGGCAGGCTCACCAGGTGATTGCCTAAGACTTTGCTATAGTCTGAGCATGGGATTTGGGAAGGAGCAGCAGGATGCCTGACGACCTCAATGCGTTGATTGATTTCACGAAAGACGAGGACGCGCGCACACGTGCGCTAGCCATTGCGGGGCTTGCCAAGGTTCATGACCCCCGAGGTTTTGCCCCTGTGGTCGTGGCTCTTTTCGACCCAGTTGACGAAGTGCGAGTTACGGCTGCCACGGCCTTGGGCATCCTGGGGGATGACCGCGCCTTCGAACCGCTCGAGGTCTGCCTTGGCGATAGTTCCGAGGAAGTGGGTGTTCACAGCGCTTGGGCTCTCGGCCAGATTCCCAGCTCCCGATGCCTCGATAAGATTCTCGAGGTCATGAACGATGCGGAAAACTACTCTTCGGTTGTTCGGGCTGCTGCAGCAACAGCAGTGGGCGAGCGTTCCGAGAAAAGCGGTTCTGATATTGCCACGCGTGATGAGGTCATCGAACGTGCGCGAGAGGCGTTGATTCAGGCATGCAGAGACGAGCATGGCGAGGTTCGCGCCGCTGCCATGTGGTCGTGCGGGCATCTCCCGGCAAACGAGGTGTCGGTAGAAGCAGCAATCCAAATGCTCGATGACGAGGAGGAGTGGGCAGTGCGTTATGCCATAGAGGCTCTTGCTCACTTCAAGGATGCGCGGGCGGTAGAGCCCCTGAAGAAATACTCGGAGAGCAGCAATGAAGACATCCGCGTGCTTGCCATTCAGGCGCTCGAAGCTCTCAAATAGCCATATGCCGATTTGGCGTGATACAATTTTCTGTTGGCTTGTCTGATTATCTGAGTGACGTCCGGTTTTCGGAAAGCTGCAGGAACCTGTCTGCAAGGTTTTCGGGCAAGGTCAATCATGCTGCATGTGTTCCAGCGCATTTGAATGCAGTGTTGCGTTGAGAAAGGGCTAGATAATGTCCTCGAACAAGTCCAATGTCGAGCACAACTACCGCGGCCGCGGTCAGAGCGCGATGGGGCACTACCATCATCCAGAGCATGGCGTTCAAGCCAATGAGCCTGCGAGGGATTATAGAAACGTCAGCAAGGGCACCCCGGCAAATTCTTTTATGTCGGTGGGGATGACTGCAGCGGACTATTCCAGAAACTCGGCACGCTATGCAGCGCGCGGCATGTCCACGGGTAAGAAAGTCCTTCTTGCTATTATCACGGTTATCGTCGTCCTGTTCCTTGCGGCGGCTGCCTATGCCTGGAGTTTCCTCTCGGGCATATCTGGGAACATCAAGCTCGGCAATAACTACGAGATTGAGAAGACGCTCACCAAGCCAGTTGCGGGCGAACCTTACTGGGTCCTCATCCTGGGCTCTGATTCGCGCGAAGAGGATACCGATCGTGCACGTTCTGATGTCATGATGCTCGTGCGTGTCGATGAAAAGGCCAAGCAGGTCACGCTCGTCTCCATGCCCCGCGATACCAAGGTCGAGATTGAGGGATATGGAACCCAGAAGATCAACGCCGCCTACGCGCTCGGCGGAGCTCCGCTTGCAATCCAGACGGTTGAGGACTTCTCCGGAATTAAGATTTCTCACTATGCGGAGATCTACTTCGAAGGCTTCTCCGATCTAGTTGATGAGCTCGGCGGTGTGACGGTCAATGTCCCCGAATATGCCAACTACGACGATATCGAACTGCAACCTGGCGTTCAGACCCTCAACGGTGAGGAAGCGCTCGTTTTTGCACGCAACCGCAAGACCTATGCGCGTGGCGATTTCACCCGCACCGATTGCCAGCGTATTCTTGTCCAAGCTCTCGTCACCAAGGTGCTCTCGGAGCCCGCTACTGAGATTCCCGGAACTATCGAGGAAGCCTCAAAGTGCTTTGCGACGGATATGGCGGTCACGGATATCATCGGGCTCGCCCTCAACATGCAGGGCCTCACCAGCGACGATTTCTACTCTGCCATGGCTCCCTCAACGACGGGAATGATCGGTGGAGCTTCCTATACGTTCACCTACATCAACCAATGGAAAGCCATGATGTCCAAGGCCTCCGATGGCAAAGATCCCTCGATAGACGAGACTGAGGCCGCAATCTGCGGTACAGCGAGCACGGCAGATTACGAGCTCGACATGAACGTGCCGCTTCCAGACGACGTACAGAGCGCGCTCGAGAAATACTGGAACGGCGAGACAGTGGATGTGAAGACGCTTGGCCTCAACGCGACTTCTGGGCTGCAACCCACAACGAAGCCCGCGGATACGACATCCACAAGCAACGAGAAGTACGTGGGCGAATCGGGCGATAAGGAATACTTCTACAGCGAGAACACGCAAAGCCAGAACCGGAACAGTACGAGCCAGTCTGAAGGAGGCTACTCCGGCGAAGAGGACGACTCTGGGGCAGGCAACTCCAGCAGTGAGGATTCCAACAGTTCTAGCGCCGGCGGGAACGAGGATTCTGGCGGCGGCCAGAACAGCGGTACTGGCGGTGGCGAGAACGGTGGCGGTGAAAGCGACAGCAGCGGAGAAAGCGCTGACGAAACTGCCGAATAAACCAGCGGAGAATAGCTGCAAAGGGCACCTGCGTCCCGCAAACGGCAATTTCCAAGAGGGCGCTTGACCTCGTGGTGATACATGGTAAACTATCATCCGCTGTTGTGAGAAATGGTCAGATAGCTCAGTCGGTAGAGCAGGGGACTGAAAATCCCTGTGTCGAGGGTTCGATTCCCCCTCTGACCACCATTCAATAGTGCAAGCCAGTCGAGTTTTTCGGCTGGCTTTTTTCTTTGTCCGCATGCAATAAACAGGGCCGCCGATTTGTCTCGGCGACCCTGCCCATTTTCCCGTGTCTTATATTTGCTCTATTGCTGTGTGACTACTCCTCGAGCGTCTCGATTTCTGCCACAGGGGCGTTCTTCTTGATGCTCTCAATGCCGTTCAGGCAAGACTTCAGGGATTTGTAGGCCTGGCCGGTGACGATGATCTGGCCGTTTGATGCCTTCAGGCGGAAACGTGCTTTCCCGGCCTTGTCGTTATAGACCTCGAACTTCGGGTTCTTCTCGACGGCAAAGTCTTCTTCAGTTTGATTCTCGATTGGTGCCACGGGAGCCGTTCTCTGCACGCTGGCAATGCCCTTCTTGCAGGTGGCGAGCGTCTTGTAGGTCTGGGAGGTTGCAATCACCTGGCCATTGCCCGCTTTCAGAGAGAAGCTGAATCCCGCGCCGGATGGTTTGATAACGAATTTCGCCATAGTACACACATCCTTACAATCGAAACGCCATCTTGTCTATACAGCCTATGATACGCGCATCTGAATTGCACGTTGCGGTGAACTTATCGACAACGAGGAAGTTTTTGTTGTGTATGGTGTCACGCCGCTATCAGGCAGAGAACTCTTCAGGCTCCTTTCAGGAACGCAGACCATACTGTTCTCAACGTCAGCGGCAAGGGAATCCCTCCTCTCCCCAAACAATCGCCCTTACGCTGGCCCTCCTCATAGCCCCGGCGCTCCTCCCCATTCCTGACGCCGGGGCTTTCGTCTGTTTGCCAAGGAAGATATAAAAAGAGGACCCGAAACAACGTTT
>CADBRF010000114.1 GCA_902796975.1 uncultured Coriobacteriaceae bacterium | reverse complement strand
GGCTTTGAGAAAACGCTGGACGATATCCTTGGAATAGTGCTTGTAGCCGAGAAGGTTCTGGCCACGCGTGAGCATCTGCAGAGGCGTGTTGGGGCAGTGCTGCTTAATAGTGCGTAGACGGTCCCAGGGGTTTTCGTCAAGGAAGCGCAGACACGTATCGAACGTGGCGCCACCCCAGCATTCCAGAGACCAGTAACCGATTTCGTCTGTCGCAGAGAGGATGGGGAGCATATCCCCAATCTCCATGCGAGTAGCCCAGAGCGACTGATGAGCATCGCGCAGGGTCGTATCCATGATCTGAAGCGCTTTCATGAAGACACCTGCCTCCTATTTGCCGATGTAAACGAGCTGCTTTTTACGTTCAGACCGATTATTATATACGCAAGTTTCCGCATATCATTTACTGGCGTCTCATCAATCCGGCTAACGCATACGCAGGCGGCAGAAGGCATGCGCCATGAGCGGCTGCTGAGTATGGATACGAGCAAGCTGAGCAGGAGCTCTTATAGCGCATTTTCATAAGACGAGAGAAATCCATAGCATACTTTTATAGTATGTTAGATAGATATTTCAGATAGAATAAACCACATATGACCTTTCGAGAGAATGAGGAGCTGGGCTATGCAGGAGAATACGAAAAGCATCGCGTCGCCGATGAGGCGCGCCTTCGGCCTCGTTGTTGCGGTGCTGATAGGGATAGTTTGCGCTCTGGGGTGCATGGCGGCCGCCCCACAGGCTGCGCTTGCGAGCGGCATCTCGTTCAGCGGTTCATTCCCCGAGCAGGAAGCTACCGCGGTTCCCACGAGCGGCAGGTTCTGGGTCGAATACGACAAGAACATCACGGCCGTCTCCGATAATCTTGAGCACGCGAGCATCGTCGATGAAAACGGGGAGGCCCTGCCAGACGGCACGTACGAGGCAACGCTTCCCGACCCCCAGATAGACACCGAGCATCGCCGCTTTATCTTCTTTGACGTAAACGGTCTCGAGGAAGGCAAGACCTACCACATCAAGGTCACGAAGGGCATTGAGGCCAAGAACGGCTCCACCTACGATGAAGACGTCGACATCGCCTTCACAACCGTGAAGGCGGGCGAGACACCCATCGCGATAGTCGAGCCTGCAGGCACTGCTCAGGGGCAAGGCGGCTCCGGTAACGGTGGCGGCAACGGCAGTGGCAATGGTTCTGGCACCGGCTCGGCAGCCACAAGCGCTTCTACCTCGTCCGCTGAAAGCTCTGCCTCCGCATCCGCATCGGCTTCCGCATCTGCCCCATCCACTTCAGCGGCAAGCACTGATTCCAACCAGCAGGCCGGGCTTTCCACGGGTGCCATCATCGGCATCGTCATTGCCATTATCGCAGTCGTGGCCATCATCGTTTTTGCTGCCCAACGTAAGAAGAAGCAGAGTGCGGCAAGCGATAACGACGAGACCCAGAACAAGAACTAATACGCGCGGCGCTGTCTTTCCAAGGGCGGTGCCCTTTTCTTGTCCCACTGTCTGAGGCAGACGTCCTAATAGGAATTCGGGGGATCGCACCGTGAACGATGTGACGAATTTCGTCTTCTGCGTAGACGACACAGACGACCTGTCCAAGAAAACGAGCACAGGAGCCGTCGCCGAGCGAATTGCACAAGAAGCGCTACAGCTGGGAGGGAGCATCCAGCTCGGCATCACGCGCCATCAGCTGCTGCTCGACCCGCGCGTTCCCTACACCTCCCACAATTCCGCCATGGCATTCGCAGGCAGCTTGCCCATGGGCAGGGTTGAGGCATTTTTGCAAGAAGCCGAGGCCATTACGTGCTCGATGATGGCCGAGACCGCGAATCCGGGCTTGTGCTTCGCGGTCATCCCCGAAGCAGACGACCCGCTGCTCACCGAAGTCTTAAGCTTTGGCTGGCGCGCAAAACGCGAGTTCATCACTGTGGCGGAGGCCTTTGAACTTGCTTCCCGCGTGCCCTGGGTCAGGCTGACTCAGATTGATGGGACGGGAGACGGCGTAGTGGGTGCGCTTGCTGGTGTGGGTTTGCGTCTCTCTGGCTCCAATGGCAGATTTCGCGGCAGGTTGGATCTCGAAAGCCTTGTCCTTGGAAAAAGCACTTCTCAAGGCGGTGGCAAGGGCAAGGGGAACGGCCAGGGCAAGGGACAAGGGCGCAAGCAAAACAAGGACAGCTCCCCGGCAACCGAGCAGCTCAAGACAGCCCCCTCGAAACGGTGCTCTGCGCCCTGAAAGCGCATGTTTCGGGGCCCGTTTCCATCGTGAGCGACCAGGGCGAACGCATCCAAAGCGAACTGTCTGTCCTTCTCGCGCACGACGTAAAGCCGCTCATTCATGCAAATACCTTCGTCGTGGTCGCGCGAGAAGAGGACGGGGTGCTGGTTCCTTTGCGCAAAGACGAGCTCGACCGGGATTCGGGAGGTTTTGCGATCGTCCAGACCAGATGCTCAAATTTCGTCTTTGACAACGATCACGAGGAGTTCGCTGACGACAGCGCCGCCCAGACGTGCTCGAACTGCCTCTACAGGCGCCTGACCTCCTCGGGATTTTCCTGCGTTCTCGACATGGACGCTATTCACGCCGAGGAGAAGAGCGCTTCATGAATGGCATGGATGCAGATGTCGTAATCATAGGGGGCGGCATCATCGGCTGCATGGTTGCCCGTGAGCTCGCCCGCTACAAGGTTGACGTGCTCGTGCTCGAACGCGCTTCCGACGTGGGCGAAGGGTCGAGCAAGGCCAACTGCGGCATCATCCACCCCGGCTTCCACGCGCGCGGTGGCTCTCTGAAGGGCATTTCATCCGTCGAGGGCAATGCACTCTACACCCAGCTCGCCACCGAACTCGAGGTCCCCTTCGAGCGCGTCGGCGGCCTCTATTGCGCATTTGGGCCGGCTGGCATGGAGAAGCTCCGCGAGAAGCAGGAACGGGCGCTTCTAAACGGCGCCGGCAAGCTCCCCATCATCGACGGCGATGCAGCACGCGCACTCGAACCGCGCCTTTCCAAAGAGGTCATCGCCGCGCTCGAAGCAGACTCGACCGGCATTATCTCCCCCTTCGCGCTCGTCATCGCCTGTGCTGAAAACGCCGCGGAGAACGGCGTCAAGTTCCAGTTCAATGCGTGTGTCGAGCGCATCGAGCGAGATGGTGCCTCCTGGATGCTTCACCTGAAAGACGGCAGCGCAATCCGCGCACCCCGCGTTGTGAACACGGCGGGCGACATGGCCGCGGTTCTCGACGCGCAAGTGCGCCCGGCGGACATCATCGTGCGTCCACGCCGCGGGCAGTTCTACGTCTTTGACAAGCAGGGCGAACCGGGAAAGCCGGCGCCCATCAGACACGTGCTCTACCAGGCGCAAGAATCAGATGAGGGCGGCACGCTCATCTCCCCCACGATTGACGGAAACATCCTCGCCGGCCCAACAAGCGAGAACGTGCGTTACTTCCATCAGAATGCAACCGATGCAGCCGGACTCGACCATGTGCGCCGCGTGGCGCTGAAGGTCGTACCCGACCTCGACCTCGGGGAAGTCATCACGTCTTTTGCCGGCATCAGGGCGAATATCACCAATCTGGTAAAAGAGAAGAAGGACTTCATCGTGCGAGCGAGCGCCCCGGGATTCGTTAGCACGCTCGGTATCAAGAACCCCGGCATGACCAGCGCCCCCGCCCTCGCAAAACGTGTCGTGCGGTTGCTGAAAGAAGACGGCCTCGTCCTCGAGGAAGATCCCCGGTTCAACCCGCATCGCAAGCGGAGAGTCCCCTTCCTCCAGTGCAGCGAGAAAGAACAGCGGGTCCTGCTCAAACAGGACCCGAGCTTTGGACACGTGCTCTGCCGTTGCGAGAAAATCACCGAAGGCGATGTACGCCGCGAGCTTGCGGGCGTGCTCCCCCCGACCGATTTCGAGGGGCTCAAGCACCGGCTCCGCCTCTCCATGGGCAGGTGCCAGGGGGCGTTCTGCAAGCCACGAGTGAACGAGATTCTCGAGGGAAAATGCGTCACACCGCCGGATTCTCCATCACACCTTCACGCCGATTGCAGCAGTGAGCGCGATTGTCTATCGCCCGATGTGCTCGTCATAGGTGGCGGGGCAGCCGGCATCGCGGCAGCAATTGCAGCTGCCCGAAGCGGCGCATCCACCCTTCTCATCGAACGAAGCGAATACCTGGGAGGTGTCCTCCCACAGTGCATTCACGACGGCTTCGGCCTCTATATCTATCACGAGAACCTCACCGGACCCGAATACCTCGAGCGGTGGATAAACGAGCTCGAAGATGCGGATGTCGATTGGGCATGTTCGACAAGCGTGACCGAGCTTGCCCATGACAGCTCGGGTTTCGTCGCGCAGGCGGTGGGCCTGCCCCTGGGCGGTCCGCAGCGCATCCGGGCGAAGAGCGTCGTGATTGCAAGCGGATGCCGCGAAATCACACGCGGCCAGATGCGCATCCCAGGCACGCGCCCCGAAGGCATCTACACCGCCGGCACCGCCCAGTACATGGTCAATATCGAGCACAAGCTCCCGGGCGACAAAGTCGTCATCCTAGGTGGTGGCGATATCGGCCTCATCATGGCGCGCCGGATGACGCTTTCCGGCGCCGAAGTACGGCTCCTTGTGGCCAAGGAAGCGACCGGGCTCGTCCGCAACCATCGACGCTGCATCGACCCCTACCACATCCCCACACGCTACGGATGGGGCGTGGCGTCGATTCATGGCTATGGCCGTCTCAAGGGCGTGATGGTCGCCCCCTTCAAGGAGGACGGTTCCTTCGATATGAACGTGAGGGAATACGTGCGCTGCAACACGCTCCTCATCAGCTGCGGGCTCGTCCCCGAACGCGAGCTCTATGCAGGCGTCGAAGGAGCGCCCGGGCTCTTCATCTGCGGCAATGCCGAGAGCGTCCACGACCTCGTGGACCGCGTGAGCATGGAGGCGCTGCACACGGGTGTAGACGCTGCACGGTTTGCAGGGCATGACGGGAAGCTTCCCCCACGCTTGCAGGCCATAGCCAAGCTCACCATTGCGGCGCTTCCCGTGGGGAGCACGCACAATGGCTGAGACGACGACCTCCAAACACAGCATGCTCTCACGGCGATCGTTTATCGCCGGAGCGTTTGCCGTCCTCTCCTCGCTCGCACTCGATGGGTGCCAGAGCAATAGCGTGGACGGAGGCGCGAGCACGACGATCACGGTCACCGATTCGGTCGGGCGCAGCGTGGAGGTCCCACGCGATCCCGACCGCATAGCAGGCCTTGATTCGTTTACAGGCGAGCTTATGGTTATGTGCGGGGCAGGCCCCAAGCTCGTCGCGACGCCAGGCGGCGTCGTGAGTGACCTGTTGCTGCGCGAAATCTACCCGGATCTTGTCGATGTTCCCGCACCGATGGCAAACAGCGCCATCAACATGGAGACACTTCTCGAGACAAACCCCCAGGTCATCATCATCAAGGAAGACGTCTACTCCGTAAAGGGCCAGCGCGCCCTGCTCGACAAGGCGAATCTCCCCTACGTGGTAGTCGGCTATACCACCATGGACGAGCAGATCTTCGCAATGGAACTGGTCGGGCAGGTATGCGGCGGTGAGGCGGAAACCCGGGCGAACGCGCTTGCCGACTACTACCGTGAATGCATCGACGAATGCAGCAGACGGGCAGCGGACATCAGTGACGACGAGCGAATTCGTGTCTACCATTCCATCAACGCGCTCGTCACGACCGACGGGGCGGATTCGCTGGGCAGGGATTGGATCGAGTCTGTTGGGGCGATTGATGTGAGCGCAGAAGACCCCGACGCGTTCAGTGCAACCGACTACATGTCATCCCTCGAGCAGATCTATGCCTGGGACCCAGATGTGTTTGTCTGCAACAGCGCAGATACAACCGAGTACCTGCTCGCAAAGGACAATTGCGCCGGCTTGACCGCTGTCAAGAACAAAAGGTGCCACACCATACCCGTAGGAGCAACCCGGTGGGGGCAGCGCGGCAGCGTCGAGACCTATCTGGCCATGCTCTGGCTAGGCGTGACCGTCTATCCCGATCACTATGCTGGTATCGACCTGCAGGAACGGGTCACCTCTTACTACCACGACTACCTCGGCGTCGAGGTGGATGATGAGCTCTACGCGCAGATGCTCTCGGGAGTCGGCTTGCGCAAGCAGTCTGGCAAGGCGGGGAGCTGACCATGCCAAAGCTGGAAGACCAGACACGCCAGCACAAGAGCAGCGGAACGCGTGTCCTCAATGAGCAGGAACTCTCCCTCCTCGCCGAACAGGAGCGTTCAAGCGGACGTAACGGCATCATTCTCGTAGTCTTGGGAATCTCCGTCGTCGCGCTCGCGCTCGTCTCCTTCTGCCTTGGCCGCTTCTCGGTCTCGATTGGGGATGTGGTCTCCTCGCTTGGCGCGTTGTTCTCCCGCCTTGCCTCTGGGCAGTCGCTCACGTTCGAGAGCGCCGTCCAGACCGTCGTCGTGAACGTCCGTCTGCCGCGCGTGATTGCCGCCATCCTGGTGGGAGCCGCGCTCGCAGTCGCCGGCGCCAGCTATCAGGGTGTCTTCCGCAACCCGATGGTCTCAAGCGATATTCTCGGCGCAAGCGCAGGCGCCGGCTTCGGAGCCTCCATCGCGATACTCCTCGGCGCACCGGGCGCTGTCGTGCAGATCGCCGCATTTGCCTGTGGACTTCTCGCGGTCTTCGTCACCTATGCGATTGGCAACGCGGTAGGGCGCAATGACTCGTCCACGCTCGCCCTCGTGCTCGCGGGTATCGTCGTCCAAGCGCTCTTTCAAGCCTTCGTCGGCATTATCAAATACATCGCAGATCCCTACAGTCAGCTCCCGGAAATCACCTACTGGCTCATGGGCTCGCTTGCGACGGTCAGCTTCGACGACATCGCCTTTATGCTCGCCCCGCTTGTCATCGGGTGCGTCGTGCTCATCGCGCTACGTTGGCGCATCAACCTCCTCTCATTTGGCGATGAGGAAGCGACGGCGTTGGGCGTCAACACGAAGCGCCTTCGTCTCGTTATCATCATCTGCGCGACACTCGTCACGAGCGCGGCGGTCTCCACTGCTGGGCAGGTCGGCTGGATTGGCCTCGTCATCCCCCACCTCTCACGCATGATCGTCGGCCCCAACTACAAGCACCTGCTCCCTGCTTCGCTGCTCATGGGCAGCGGGTTCCTACTCCTTGTCGACGACGTTGCGAGAAACATCATGCAGGCCGAAATCCCCCTCGGCATCCTCACGGCCATTATCGGTGCGCCCGTGTTCGTCTTCCTGCTGCTGAAGAGCAGAAAGGGGTGGTCATGATGGAGAAGGGCTATGGAAGCCCTAATTCAGCCACGTCAGGAGCGCCCCGTCTCACCGTCGCCGATGTGAGCTGCGGATACGGCGATTCGGTCGTGCTCAATCACGTGAGCTTCAGCGTGAGCGCGGGGGAAGTCTGCTGCATCCTCGGCCCTAATGGCGTTGGCAAGACGACGCTCTTCAAGAGCATACTCGGCACGTTGCCGCTGCTTGGAGGGCACGTCCTTCTCGACGGTGAGGACACCTCCGAGCTCACGCGCATCGAAATCGCCCGCAAGGTAGGCTACGTTCCCCAGGCGCACACACCGCCCTTTCCCTTCACCGTTCTCGACGTCGTGGAAATGGGGCGCGCGTCGCATGTCTCGCTTCTGTCATCTCCGTCTGCCCACGACCGCGAGGTTGCGCTCGAGGCGCTCAACACGCTCGGCATCGCCCATCTGCAAGACCGCCTCTACACGCAGATATCTGGAGGCGAACGTCAGATGGTCATCTTAGCACGGGCGCTTGCCCAGCAGGCGGATATCCTCGTCATGGACGAACCCACGGCAAACCTCGATTTCGGCAACCAGATAGAGGTGCTCAGCTACGTACGCCAGCTCGCCTCGGCTGGGCTTTCCGTGATTATGACGACACATGCGCCAGACCATGTGTTCTGGTGTGCAGACAAGGTGGTTGCCGTCCAGAACAGCGAGCAGGTCACCATCGGCACGGTTGAGAATGTCATGAATGACGAGCTGCTCAGGAGGCTCTATAACGTGGATGCCAGTATCGTCTCGGTGCAGACGGGGGCAAAATCGACGAAGCTCGTGGTGCCATCGCTCGGCCAGGCACGTCCGGAGCGAACCGACGCTATCAGCAGGTTTCTCGAGCTGCGCGACAGCTAAGCTTCGGGTGGCAGGGATTATCACGCCTCATCTATCCCATTTACGACTCGCCTGCCTTGAGAGCCCAGGCCCCGTCTGCCGTTTCGGATGGAAAATATCCTCGTCCACGCTCAAAATACCGAAGGCAACCACCGCCCCATCTGGGTGCGACACGGTTGCCTTCAGCGCATGCGCTATGGATGTTGAGCTTGTCTCGTGACTCTCTTATTTCGCAAGCCTCGGGAACAGCGCATCACCCTTGGTGACGGTGTTGCCCGCGGGCAGGCCTCCCCACCTGCTCGCCTGCTCAATATCATCCACCGTAGCGGGGTCATCGAGGCTTAGACGGGCGAAGAGCTCAGCAGAGGTCGTGGGCATGAAGGGCGCGAGGAAGAGC
>CADBRF010000113.1 GCA_902796975.1 uncultured Coriobacteriaceae bacterium | reverse complement strand
CGTGCACCGGCGTGATTGCCCCAACGCAAAGGCCCTGCTCAGTGACCCGCATCGCATCATCGAGGTCGCGTGGGAAGGCGATACCGATTCTATCTACGAGGTGGATATCGTCGTCGAGGCAATCGACCGCTTGCGTCTGCTCCAGGATATCGTCGTTTACCTTGCAGACCAGGGTGTGAACATCACTCTGAGCTCCACCATCACGCACAAGGACGATATCGTGGAGATGCATTTCCGCTTCGAGGTCTCCGATACTCAGCGCATCGATCAGATTCTGAACGGGCTTCGTGGCGTGGATGGCGTGTTTGATGCCAAGCGCATGTTGCCGGGAACGGCATCTGAATCGAGCAAGAAGCACAAGAAAAAGGGCCGGTCATGAACATTGAATGCGTGCAGGTGGGGCCGCTTCCCACCAACTGCTATCTCGTGGAAGACGCTGACGAGCTCCTGGTGGTCGACCCAGGCGCGGAGCCTGATCGCATTGTCGAGGCGATTGGCGAACGCAAGGTTGTGGGCATCGTCATAACGCATCGCCACTGGGATCACATCAACGGAATCACAGGCGTGGTGGCGGCAACTCATGCACCGGTCATGGCATCTGCTATCGATGCCCCTGGCATTGAGCAGCCGGATCCGACGGACCCCTTTGATGACTCCCTGGGGTATCCTAAAGTTGACCGACTTCTGCACGAAGGTGACACCATACAAGTGGGCAATGCCACATTCACGGCACTTGAAACTCCTGGTCATTCCCAGGGCTCTTTGTGCTTCTATTGCGAAGAGGAACATGTGCTCCTAGCAGGGGACACGCTTTTTGCGGGCGGAAGCTTTGGTCGCACCGATTTCGAAGGCGGAAGTTTCGAGCAGATGAGGCGGTCCTGCATGAGACTTCGCGAGCTTCCAGATGAAACAGTAGTTCTTTCTGGACACGGGCCCCATTCGGAAATGGGCAGGGAGAAAAAGCTCAATCCTCTCATGCGAATGTAGAAGGTGTGGATGCCGCCTGCCGCAGGTAAACGGCGTGATGATATTTTCTCTTGCACCTTTTAGAGTTTCGTCTATAATCACTGCTTGTGCAAACGCACCGGAGATATTCCTCGGTAGCTCAATGGCAGAGCCCTCGACTGTTAATCGAGTTGTTGTAGGTTCGAGTCCTACCCGGGGAGCCAGCTGATTTCGCCCCGAATCTGCGAGGCTTCAGAAGCTTCAAGCTTCTGACCTGCGGATTCGGGGCTTTTCTGTGCCCAGAATTCGATGAAGAGCATGTCCTCGCGGTACCACACAGACCTGATGAGCGTGTGCGCGAACATCCTCAGTGAGGTCTCGTCGGCTATCGAATCGTGGAGATACTGTGAAATCTCCCCCTGCTCCACGTGTGGGAGCTCCACGCGCCTCCTCTCCGCATCCAGCTGCGAGACGAACTCCGCCCGCTCGCGCTCGAGCTCGGCGAGCCTGTCCGCCACCGCCTGGGTAGGGGCCATGGAGAGGGACTTCACGAGGTTCGCGCTCTCGCGGTCGAGCGCCCTGATCTGCTTCTCGATGAGGGGAGCGGTCGAGAACCGGCTCGCCCTCTCCATCGACGCCATGCGCGATGAGAGTCGCTTCGAGAGCTCCGCTATGACGTCCTCATCGAGCATCGCGTGGCGCACGGCATCCAGCACGGCGGCGTCGGCGACTTCCGCCCTCACGGGCTTCGCCTTGCACACCTTCTCGCGCCCGTGGTCGCCGCAGGCGCAGGTGCAGCCGTAGTAGCGGTAGGCCTTGCCCGACCTGCCGTGCGCGGACCTTCCGACCATGGGAGCGCCGCAAGAGCCGCAGCGTATCCTGCCGCCGAGGAAGTACCTGGCCCTGTGACCGGAGTGCGCCCTGGATTCCAGGATGCGCTGCGCCTGCTCGAAGAGGTCGCGGCTCACGATGGGCTCGATGCCCGCCTCGTCCACGAATCCGGCCCATCTATAGACCCCCACGTACTTCTCCTGGCGGAGGAGCCTCCTCGTCGCGTCGGTCGAGAGCTTCCCGCCGTTGCGGTTCCGGATTCCCCTGGCGTGGAGCCACGCCCTGAGGCTGTCCAGGCCCTCTCCGGCGACGTAGCGCTCGAAGAGCTCGCGGATGACCGGGGCGGTCTCCGGGTCGGGCTCGTAGGTGCCGTCCTCCGCTTCCCTGAGGCCCGTCACGTGCACGCCGTTCGTCCGAAGCTTGCGGGCGTTGCCCATCATCCCGCGCCGCACGTTCTGCGCGAGGTTCGCCGAGTAGTACTCGTTCATCGCGTCGAGCAGGCCCTCCATGATGATGCCCTCGGGGCCGTCTGAGATGGGCTCGGTGACCGAGACGACCTGCACCCCGCGCTTCTTGAGGTGCCGGCGGTTCACGCTCGCGTCGAACCGGTCGCGGGCGAAGCGGTCGAGCTTCCAGACGAGGAGCACCTCGAAGCCCTCGGCGGAGAGCATCGCCTGGAACTGCGGGCGGTCGTCGTCGCGGCCGCTCATGGCCGCGTCGGCGAAGATGTCGACCACCTCCATGTCGTGTGCTAAGGCGTACTCCCGGCACGCCGCCACCTGGTCGTCTATGGATTCGTCCCGCTGCTTGTCGCAGCTGTAGCGGGCGTATATCGCTGCTCTTTTCATACGGTCTCCAATCATCGACCGGTCATCTTCACTGTCTGGATTGAAATCCCATGTCATTTGCAAGCCCTGCAATGGTTACTCCATGCAGTCTGTCCCTGTATTTGGCAAGTAATAGATTCACCTCATCCAGAAAGGCGTTCAGTTCCTCATGGGGGAGCACATTGCGCAGATACGCAACCATGTCCCTAAATGTTGCTCCATCACATACCGCACAATACAAGCGCTCATCATGTGCGCATAGGTTTCTAAAATCCACGAGGACACGCAACGATCTGAGCAGCATATGCGGAGTTAGCCTCCCGGACGTTCCCGAAATGCCATGAATTGCCTTGCACGCCGAGTTCTGCTCTCCTCGCTTCATCAGCTGGTAGAAATGGGAGATGTTCCCGAATGTCAGATCATTTGCGAGAACCCATAGCGGCACAGTGCCGTACTTCTCAAGATAGTGGTCCACGAAGGGCCTGTGCGGAGCCCTGTCCGACAGTTTGGAGTTGAGGATCTCGATCAACTTGCTCATGTTCTTCTGATATGCAGCCCTGCGGTTGCCATGGTAGTTCCTGGGAAATAGCGCATCTCTAGCGTCTGCATAGTTTTCCCTGTATAGATAGGCGTCGTGTTCTTGATGCTTTTCGCAGAATGAATAGACAACGGATGTGCGTATAATCGCCTCT
>CADBRF010000112.1 GCA_902796975.1 uncultured Coriobacteriaceae bacterium | reverse complement strand
GGTCTTCTGCCTGTGAAAAACTACCATTCTAATGTCTTTCCCGAAGCGGTGAAATTCGACGCAGTGTCTCTCAAGCCCGACCCGACATACGAGTTCTCTCCGACACCCTGCTACGGGTGCCCTTGGTCTCACTGCCACAGCGTGAAAATCAAGAAGGGCCGTTTCAAGGGAACCCAATGCGACGAGCCTGAGTACGAGGGTGTTGCGTCCATGAGTGGGCTCATCGGCAATTCCGATGACCCAGAGGGCATGATGGCGCTCACGAGCGCCATCGACCACAATGGCCTATGTACCAAGGAAACAGGGTTCACCGTTGCTATGGCAATCGAGGCCTATGAGGCTGGCATACTCACAAAAGAGGATACTGATGGCCTTGAGCTCACCTGGGGCAACGTGGACGAAGTCCTGAAGCTCATCAACCGCATCGGGCACCGGGAGGGCGCCTTCGCGAACATCATGGCCGAGGGAGTTATGCGGGCGAGCAAGGCGATTGGTCACGGTGCTGAGAACATGGGCGTGTACTTTAAGAACGGCATCGCCCCTCACATTCACGACCAGCGGCTCCAGCACTCCCGCATGCTTTCCTATTGCGTGTCCGACTACGGCGCGAACATGGTCAACCCAGTTGAGAACGTGAAGGATGGCCACCTGGGAATCGACAGGACCGCGCATGCGTTTGACCCCGAAGATATCGTACATTACTTCATCCTGGATATCCCCTCGCGCATTTGGGACGACGGGCTGGGGCTCTGCATGTTCTTCACCTGGGGCGGAGATATGGATTACCCCCGGAGGGCTCTCAACGCTGCAACTGGTTGGGATATCGATTTTCCCGAGATGATCGAGAATGGGTATCGCGTCATCAATCTCGAGCGCTGCATCAACCTGTGGGTTGGCAAGACAGCAGCAGATGACGTTGCCTCCCCTCGCGCAATGGAAACGCCAAAGGACGCCCCCTTTGAAGTGGTGTCCCCGAAAAAGACGCTCGGAACGATGAAGAAGCTGTACTACGAGCAGATGGGATGGGATGAGAAGACCACGAAGCCGAAGCGGGAAACCCTAGAGAAATTCGGCCTGCAGTCTGTGCTCGACCGTTATGACGAATTCTGATGTGAGCAAAAGCCTGAGCTGGCGGTTGTCATTTGCACAGCACAGCTTGGGCGCAGGGCCTTGCCAGAAACGTTAAGGCGAAAAGGAATCCTCGAGAGCGCATCAGACAATTGAGAAAGTTGGTTTTACACCATGACAACATTGAAGCTTGAGCCGCCCATGCCGCGCATGCTCGGTCTCTCTCAGGAGTTCAAGGAGTTCGTGTTTGATGTTGATCTCGATCACGAAGTCACACTGCAGGAGTTTCTCGCGCATCTCGCGAACACCGTATCGCCGAGCTTCACGAAGGCAATCGAACGGAAGCCGCATACGTATTTCGAACAGATACGCATCGCTATCGACGGAAAGTTTGCGGGGAGCGATGGGTATGACACGTTGGTTCACCCGGATTCGACCGTCATGATACTCGCCCCCTATATCGATGGGTGAAGAGGTGATGCGTATGAAGACAAGTGACGAACATCAGCCACCTCAGGCTGGCGAAAATATGGGAACTAGTTCCCATGAATCGTCCTCGCTGGAAGGCAAGCCCGAGTTCAGGCGTCTCTCAGTGGGGGAGAAGCTCTCGTACGGCATTGGAGACATGGCCAACGCATTCAGCTGGAACTTTATCGCCTCGTTCCTACTTATCTTCTACACAGACGTGTTTGGTATCAGCGCCTACGTGGTATCAGTTCTCTTCTTGGTGGGAAGATTATGGGATGCTATCAACGACCCGCTGATAGGATACCTATCCGATAAAACGCGCACGAAGTGGGGAAGGTATCGGCCTTGGGTGCTCTTCGGAGCGTTACCGCTGGCGCTCTGTACTGTCCTCGTGTTCTGGGCTCATCCGGAGTTCTCGGAGACGGGGAAAATCGTATACGCCTTCGTCACGTACGGCCTTGTTGTCTTCGCCTACACATGCGTGAACATTCCCTATACTGCCCTCTCTGCAGTGCTCACTCAGAACACGAGCCAACGCGGGGCACTTGCAAGCTACCGCCTGGGACTTGCAACTGCTGGCGCCTTGATAACTGCGCAGTTCGGTGCGCGACTGGTGCCGGTTCTTGCTGACTTCGCGGGCGGAGACATGGCGATGGGCTATCTGCTCACAGCGGTCATTCTCGTCGTTCTCGCAATGCCCCTGTATGGTCTATGTTTTCGCAATACGAAGGAGGTCGTGCCTCCTCCTGAGCACTTGCCCAAGAACTACATGCGGGTAGCCCTGAAGACGTCTTTTCACAACAAGGCGCTTGTCATAGCGATATCGGCGCACTTCCTGGTGGGCCTGACAATATACGGCCGCATGGCAGTGGTCACCTACTATTTCACCTACTTAGTTGGGGATCCTGCAATGACGGGAACCTTTTTCTTGTTCATGCAGGGGCCTATGATGATCGGCAGTTTCATTGCGCACCATGTGGCCGACCGCATGAAGAGCAAGGGCCGGGCCATTTCGGTGAGCTTTATCATCTATGGCATTCTCTCGATTCTCAACCTCTGGCTTACTCCCCTGGACAATGCCTTTGCGTTTTGGGCGCTTGTCGCAGTCGCAAACTTTATGCAGGGCATTGGCTACGCGCTCACCTACGCAATCATCCCTGATACGGTCGAATATAACGAATACCGCTTCGGCGTTCGCAATGAAGGCGTTGCCGCTTCACTCACGACCTTCTGGAACAAGGTGGGTATGGCTATTGGAACCTCTGCAACGGCGGCGATTCTGGGCATGCTGAACTATGTTCCTGGTGGAGTGCAGACTGCCGCTACGCTTTCGAGCATCAATATCATCATGTTCGCAGTGCCAGGTGTGGCGGCCATCATCATCGGCTTTATCTTCTTCGCCTACAAACTTGACTACCGCACGTACAAGAACATTGTCGAAGAACTCGCTCAGCGCGAACGCGCAGGTGAAGAAGTTGAACCTCGCTGAGCTAAACATAAACAACACCGAGAACAAGCCGCGACACGTAGAGTGGCTCAACGTCCAGACGATAGGAGGAGACATGGCATACAAAATTCCCTATGAATGCATTTGCTGCGGAGGGTGCATGGAACGCTGCCCCGTTAACGCGATTCACCCCAAGAATGGCTATTACATCATTGACGAGGATCGCTGCATTGACTGCGGGATTTGCCGCGATACTTGCCCCTACGATCTGCCCTATTTCGCAGGCGAGGACGACAGCAAGCCACATCGTCTCCGTGTTTATCAGATAGATGCGGAAAAGTGCATAGGCTGCACGCTCTGCTCTCGCAAATGCCCAGTAGGTGCCTGCGTTGGCGAAAAGAAGAAGCCTTTTGAGATTGATCCGAGCCTGTGCATAGGCTGCGGAGCCTGTGCGCAAAAGTGCCCGAAACATGCTATAAGCTTCACCGGAGAGCCGATTCCAGAGCTTACCTATTCAATCGACCCGGTGAAATGCGTCTCGTGTGATATGTGCAAGCAACACTGCCACTTCGACGCAATAGTTGGCGAACTGGTCCCCAAATTCGTGGTGGATATGACCGGTGTCTATCATGTGCCCTACGAGATACTCTCTGACAAGTGCGTGAAATGTGGGGCCTGTACGACTTGGTGCACACAGCAGGCAATAAGCCCCACAATCCCAGATATCATTGACATCAGGCATGAACTTCTTGAGCAGAGGCGCGCGGAAGTTCCAGTTCAAGGGACCGAACATGCGCTGGGCGTCTGAAGAGCGCTACTCGCGCAACTCTCCCGCCATCTCCGGAGAGGAACAGCAAAAGCTGGCTGATTCGAATGTGCTGTTAGCTGGTTGTGGCGGCATTGGCGGCTATACGCTGGAGCTTCTCGCTCGCATTGGAGTCGGCCACATCACGGTGGTGGACAAGGGACGCTTCCAGGGAACCGATCTCAATCGCCAGCTGTTGAGCAACATGAACGTGCTGGAATCTGACAAGGTTGCCGTTGCCAAAGACCGCGTTGAGATGGTGAACCCCCTTGTCTCGGTGACGCCCTTGCAGACACATCTTGACTCCGCGAACAGCGTCTCCTTGGTTTCCGGCTTCGGCTGTGTCGCTGATGCTCTTGATAATCTGGACTCGCGCAGCACGCTTGCTCGCGCGTGTGGTGAGGCAGGTGTGCCGCTCGTCCACGCTGCTATTTGCGGGTGGGGAGGCAGATGGTGCGACATATTTCCCGGCGATAAGCTGGTGGATTTCCTGTATCAGCCAGTGGAGTACGTGCAGCCTACGGGCATGTTCGGGTGCACGGCGCCTGCAGCTGCCTGCGCCGCTTCCCTTCAGGCGGCTGAAGTTGTGAAGATTCTTCTGGGCAAGCCAGTTGCGCACAACGTGTTGCACGAATTCAACCTCATGGACGGAACGACACGTGAATATCGCGTTTGAAGCGACGCGCAATTGAGAACCCAATTGTCTCCTTTTGGCCCCCTGGCAACAGCTGAACTGCATCCCAGTTCTTGGACGGGCTAATAAGCGGCCTAAGCCGCACACAGGGACTGATTCCGGAACTCCTCCGGGGTCAGT
>CADBRF010000111.1 GCA_902796975.1 uncultured Coriobacteriaceae bacterium | reverse complement strand
TTGTCGCTGTCCATACTTCCTGCGCTCCTATCGGTTGTAGCTGTGCTTGACCTGTCTGCTCTGCTTTCGCTTTTGTTCTTGTCTTGTTGGCCCTGCTGGTTGCTTGTGTTCTGAGATTCTTTGCTCTGCACTTGCGAGTTTTGATCTCCGGCTGGGTTGGCCGAGGATTTATCGCTGGATTCGCCCTGCTGCTGCCAGCCTTGGCTCCCTTGGCTTGTTTGCCCTCTTGAATTGGAATTGGAATTGGTTTGGGAAGCGCTTGCAGGTCTGCTCTGTAGTTGGCTGTCGCCTTTGCCGTCCTGCGCTTCATTTTGCCAAGAAGCGTTGCTTGCCTGCTCGCGCTCCGAAGAGGCAGACTGGTCGCTTGCTCTCCTTGTCCCAGCACCTTGTTTGGATGCCGGCTGCTCTGGAGAAGTCCGTCCTGGTTTCTGGGTTGCTGGCCTGCCTTCGTTTTTCTCTGGGCCGATGCTATTTGCTCCCTGCTCGCCTTTCGCCAGCGGGCTTAGGCTGGGACCAGAGCTGCTGTTTGCACCCAGTTGCCAAGAACTGGCATCCGGGGCTTTGGGCACGTTGGGCTTGGTGGGCACCTGGCTCGCGTGCTGATTGGCGGACTGCGTCGTCTTCATGCCGGATTTCCCCGAGCCTTTCTTCTCTGCTCCGCCTTCACGCTTCTCTGCGCGGTTTTCGGAGCTCGCGGAGAAGAGCTTGCCCTGGGAAGGTTGGATGGCAACCTGCATAGGCGTTGACGTGCGCATATGGGCAATAAGCTCTCTCTCTTCGCCAATGGCGCCCAGCACATGCTCGAGCACGCGGACAGGGTCTGAGGCGTCCTGAACCTCGATGATGTCCTCCGAGAGATAGACCCCGTGCCGTTTCTTGGCATAGTCCTTGAGCTGGGCAATGCGGGCTTTGTCGTAGGAAAGCGGATAGCCCTCGCCATCGCCATAGTGCACGGGCGTGCGCGGGAACCGGTGCGCCCACCAGCTGCCCACGTGAAAGAGCATGGTCTTGCTCGCAAAGGGAAACTCGAGGCGCTTGCTGCTCAAGGGCTCCCCATACTTCTTCATGGCAATTTCCAGGAGAAGGGTCGGGTCCCCCTTGCTCTTGTTGCCGCTGTATTTGGCCAGTGCAAAGCTGAGCGCGACCTCATAGCCGATGGTTTCAAGAGCTTCTGCTGATGCGAGCACGGAACAACCAGCTTCAATGCGCTTCTCAACTGGAGTGGAGGCGGGGCACATGGCATCGTAGATGATGTTCACGCTTCTGCGCCTTTGTTGCGTCTCATTGCGGCGGTGGAACGCCTTGGGGTGGTTGACCATGAAACGCTCCACGATGACATTTTGCCCGTGGGTATCGGCCGCGAAACTCGGCTCGTCAAGCCATTCGTATTTCTCGCGCATGAGCTTGTGGGCTCTGAAGGTTGCCTCCTTAAACTGGTCTTCGAAGAGGGCAGACCCGTAGAGTACGGCGTTTCTCGTGTCCTCCGGGGAGAACATTTCCCCGGGTGCTGCCTCAAAGAGGCTCTCGGCAACGCCGTCGCCTTTCTGGCTATAGAGCTGGTTGAGCCGCCGACCACCGTTGACGCGATAGAACTCGTCGAACGAACGGTAGCGTTCGCCCACGATGGCAAGTTCTTTGTCGCGTATCTCTTCCATGGCGGCCCTCGTCGGTTTTTGTAGCTAGAGGCTCTGAGCCAAGTCGCGCAGGGCGCGGGACCAGTGGTTGTCTTCGTCGAACTTGCCGGTTCCCCACAGGGCGGAGACGTCATCGGCGGAGAGGTCCTTCACCAGCGCGAGCTGGAGAACCTGCTCGCGGAGCATGACGGGTTCGTAGGTCTTGATCATCTTGATGTTGCGGTAGGAGGCAATGGAGGGAATGCCCAGCTCAGAGCAGGCATCGCGATAGGTGCTGATGAACTCCAGCAGAGCTGGATCCCCCTGGGCGCAGAAGCTATCGATGGTTGGGTCATACCCCACCGGAATGGTGACGAAACGGTTAAGTGAGGCGGCGTCGAGCTGCATGCGGCCGGTGTAGATGGCATCGCGCCCCGTGCCCAGCGTGTTACCTGCTGCCACGACGCGAAAATCTGGATGTGCGTGGATTGTCTCTCCCGGGAAGGAGAAGTAGCGGTTGGCGATGGCGGCGTTGAGGGCAACGGCAACGGCGGGGTCGGAGGCATCGAACTCGTCGAGGAAGAAGATGCCACCGTTCTTGAAGGCACGGTAGAACTCAGTGGGATGGTAGGTGCCACCTGCATCGACAAAGCCAGCGAGTTTGTATTCATCGGTCACGCACCCCATGAAGTGGAAGTCCAGGCCGAAAGCGAGGGCAACCTGCTCCACCAGCACATTCTTGCCGCTCCCCGCAGGGCCATAGAGGTAGACCGGGACGTCGTGCGCAATGGCGTGCGCCACCGGTTCAAACGATGCGTGCACAACTTGTGTGAGCTCAGGCGGAAAATCCATTGTTTTGTCTAGTTCGTATTCAACACCAAGACTTGGTTCCCACATGGCAATTGCCTCCTGACAGATCGTGTGTTCGCGCTCATTATGCACCGGAAACCAGCGAGCTTGAGTTGAATCGGCTCTTGTTTCCCGATGGTTATTTTTGACATAGGGGCTGATTGGACTCCATGTGCTCAGGGCGCAATCGCTGCTCTTTACATGCAATAGTTTTTGGTGCAGCGGTTGAATGAATCCCCTGCAAACCAAGTGTCAAATCTCTGATGTATGAAAAATGCAGAGCTTTAGGCAAAGCCAGCCCGTTTATTTTTATCGAATACTAACAAATGATTGAAAACACAATCAAATGTATGGAAAAAACTATCAAATGAGTGTTATTATCATGATGTAAAGTAAAGGCGCAGCATTATGGATAAGTGTATATAGGCGTGGGAACTGGAGCGGGATATGAGCACGGACGCTATCAATGCGGAAGAAGTCAAAAGAACGCGCAAGCGCTATGGGCTTTCCCAGAAATCGTTCGCCTCTCTTCTGGGATTGGGCGAGGCGACTGTTGTGCGTTATGAGAAGGGCGCGAAACCCAACAAGGCGAATGCGAATCTCATTCGCGCTGCTCAGAACCCCCGTTTCATACTGGAGTGCATAGAACGCGATGGCGATGAGATTCCATATGCCCAGCGTAAGCAGGCAGAATCTTATGCTTACGAGTTGATATCGCTTGACAGCCAGACCGCTGTGAAGCAGCACACGCCAGATGTGAACGAGCTCTATGAATACGCACTGCAGCAGGAGATTCTCAACGAGGAAGCTGCCAACATCATCGGGGCAATCATTTCGTTTGAGGTCGGCAGGGATGAAGATGACGAGCCGCTCCAACAGATGGCAAGTCAGATTTCCATCATGAAACCATCAATTGTTGACGAAGAAAATCGCAGCGAGCAGCGTTTGACACAGATCCGCGGGTATTTGAAATGTGCAAGTGAATTTGTTGACCGCCGCATTGCATCCCTGAGCGCTGAAGAATCGCTAGCCACGGCATGACAGCGGATTTTAGTAGGTTCACCGCTGAGGAATTTTCTGCAGCCTTTGGGTATGTAGTCAATGAACTTGTCAAACCGCTCATGCTAACTCCTGTCGAGAAACCGGTTGCAATTCTGCTTGGAGGGCAGAGCGGCGCAGGGAAGACCTATCTGCATACGATATTTCGCGAGCGTCTTGCCAAGAATGTCATCGTTATCAACGGTGATGAATATCGGCGCATGCATCCTCATTACAATGAGCTGCAGGAAACGTATGGAAAGGACGCCGTATCTCACACAGCGGCGTGGGCAGGGGCAATGGTCGAGCATCTAATCAATGCGCTTTCGAAATCCTCCTATAACCTCATCATCGAGGGAACCCTCCGGACTGTTGAGGTTCCTGCAAAGACTGCTGTGCTTTTGCGCTCTCGCGGATACTCTGTTTGGCTAGCGATGATTGCCGTCAAACCAGAGATCTCGCTTTTGAGTTGCCAAATACGTTACGAACAAATGCGTCTCGCAGGGACTACTCCAAGAGCGACCGACCCTGCTTACCACGACCGGATCGTTCATGACATCGTGGAGAATTTGGCGACTCTGGAGGAATCGGGGACATTCGATGAGATTTACATCTATGACCGGATGGAGCGTTGTCTCTACCCGCCTCATATGACGCAGGTGGAGCAGTCAGAGTCAATCAGCAATACTGGCATGAAGATTTCCGCGAGCGAGGTATTGCGAGAAAAACTATTCGGAAAGTGGTCTGACCAGGAACTGGCTCATCTATCGTTTCTGGAACATCAGCTTTCCACCCTGTGCGAGCGCTGAACCGTTTTACCGGCGAGTCTACACCGCCTTCTCCTGCATCCAGGCGAGCAAGGCTTGCTGGCGCGACTGCTGCTTTGCGTTTGCTGGCTTGAGGCGGGTGCCGCAGCGGCGGTTGATGAGCTCGAAACGCTTGATGATGCCAGGATAATCGGCAAGGTCATCGCGGGAGAAGGGCACCACTTCGATTGAAGCCATTCCATAGGCATTGCTGAGCTGTCTGTTGTAGCTGCTCTGGGCTTCGGGCGAAGGCAATGACCGGCCAGCATACTCCAGAACGATATGAGCGTCCGGCCAGTAGAGATCTGGGGTGTAGACGCGGCTGCCGATGATGCGTGTTGCGGCATCTGGTGCGGGAATGCGGGCTCCGAGATGCGGTTTTGCAGTTCCCATGCCACCGAGAGAGCGGGGCAGATACGCGAGCATGCAGATGCGTGCCTCTTCGGGCGAACGTGCGCCGGCAACTACCCATTTTGCGGCAGTACGCGCCAGCTTTGCCCTCTTGATGCCTGCGGCGTTCTCTGTAAAGGCCTGGAGTTTTTCAGGCGTGCTGAGGGGTGTACGGGGAATGTAACCACGGGGTGAGGAGGGAGAGAGCGCATAGCTTCCGCATAGCTCGAAGGCGAGTTCGATAAGCTCCCATGTGGGAAGCATGGACGCCATCTGAACGAGGCAGAACTCGGGTGTGGCGACGAGGACGCTTCCGGAAAAACGCGACGTTTCCTCCTCTGCCGGCTCTTCCTGGGGCTGGCTTTCTAGAGCATGTAAAGTGCCGAGTTCGACAAGGCTACCAGCGGGGAGCTGAGATTGCATACAATGAATTATGGCTAGCTTGGTGGTGCGGCGCTCCTGCCGAGAATTTGCAAGCAGGTTAACAGGTCTAGACAGTTTTTCTAGCCTGTCGTCTTGCAGGGCTGCCTGCAGCCAGCGAACGTGCACGTTGCCGACGACTGCATTCAGCGCTTGGGCGGTTTCTCCTGCGGAGAGCACATGTGGGAAGGTGGGCAGGCTGTGCGTTCGCCAGAATTCCAATGCGCTCATATGCGAGAGGATGAGTGGCGGATAGCCGGTCGATGTCGCTGCCTTCATGTGCCCTGTCCGGTCTGGTTGAAAATGAAATCGCTGATAAGCTGCTTAACTGATATATTCCCAGTAACGTAGTATAGTATAAAAATTGCGAATAGGCAGAAAAACATGTAAACGAAAAATTTAATGTTTAATTAATTACTGCCAAAACGTAATAAAAACTCAAAACAAATGTCAATTGAACAACAAGTCCCTTCTTGCGTGTGGGCAGAGATACAGTGCACTCCTAAAATCAGAGCAGCAAAACGCAGAAATCGCATGGAAACATAAGGCCTCGCATGCGAGTAAAAAGGAGTATGCACTATGAAGATTCTGATTCCCGAAAAGTTTGACAAGGCTGGCATTGCCATCCTTGAGAACGCTGGCTACGATGTCACGTTCAAGCCGGACACCACGCCTGAGCAGCTGCTCGATATGATTCCCGATTACGATGCCCTCATCGTCCGCAGCGCCACGACTGTCACGCGCGAGGTCATCGAGGCTGCTGCCAAGCTCAAGATCATTGGTCGCGCTGGTGTTGGCGTAGACAATATCGATCGCGAGGCTGCCACCGAGCGCGGCATCATCGTCTGCAACGCACCGTTTTCCAACGTTGTTTCCGCAGCTGAGCACACCATGGCTCTCATGCTGGCGGTTGCCCGCAACGTTGCCCGTGCCGACAAAAGCATGAAGGAGGGCAAGTGGGACCGCTCGAAGTTCGTGGGCACTGAGCTCCAGGGCAAGACACTCGCCGTCTTCGGTATCGGCCACGTTGGCGCCCTCGTTGCGGAGCGTGCAAAGGCCTTCGGCATGAAGCTCGTCGCCTATGACCCC
>CADBRF010000110.1 GCA_902796975.1 uncultured Coriobacteriaceae bacterium | reverse complement strand
TTCGAGCTCCTTGAAACGGAACTCGCCGAAATCATCCGTCTCAACAGAGGCAACTTCGTTGCCCTCGGCATCGGTCAGCTTGACCGTAGCACCGATGATGACCTCGTTCTGAGGACGGTCCACCAAGACGCCATAGATCCAACGCTTGGGGATGTTGAGATAGTAATAGTGCGATTCGGGATCAAATTTAGTGGCCTGTGCGAGCTCGTCGCCGAACTCCTCCTCATCGCCGAAGCGAAGGGCGCCGGTGGCACAGGAGTCCACGCAGCGCGGAACAGCCCAGCCGTCGTCGAGCAGGTGAGCGCACCCAGTGCATTTCTGGGGAATCTGGAGTTCCTCATTCCAATAGACGCCCTCGAACTTGTCGGCGAGATCTTTGCGACCCTGCGCTTTCTCGGGATCGATGATGACAATGCCATCTTCACGCTTGTAGACGCATTCGGGAGCTTCGCGAAGCAGTTCCTCGTCCTTGTCGCACCAACGCGGGGTGTACTGAACTTTGACCTCGGGAACCTTGCCACGGGTCTTTTGATCAACACGGCACCAGAACTGGCCAGTCATAGGCTGCGGCTTGGCGATGGGGCTCCAGTCGTTGCCGCAATGCTCGTCCTTGCAGGCCATCTGGCAGCCGTAGCAGCCATTGCACAGACTCGCGTCAAAAACAAAAACCTTCATCTTACTAAGCCTCCTGGAGATAGTCGTATACGTTAGTGCCCGTCTCCACGGTGTAGTGCGCCTTCTCAAATGCCTCGGGATACTCGTCGGCAAGAGCATCAATATCGCACTTTTTCAAACCGACTAGATAGCCACCGGTAACTTCGCCTGCAGCGTTCTTGGAAGTCGTGTTGCTCGGGCAAATAAGATTGTTTGCGCCACCACGGTCGATACCGCCGCGGCCACGGACAATCGGATCAGTCTCAGCGCCGTGATCCTGATACAGCGCGCCAGGCATGATGCGCTCAGTGATGTAGGCACCGCCGAGAACTGTGCCGCGCTCGTTGTACAGCTCAACGATATCGCCGTTCTCAATCTGATACTTCTCAGCGTCAACGGGGTTGATCCATACAGGCTCGTACATGTAGCCATCTTTGCCCTGAACCTTGCAGGTCTCAATCTCGCGAGTCCACGGGCAGTCATCGAAGTTTGCATGGACGCGCCAACGCGGATGATTGGAAACCAGCAGGAACGGATAGTCCTTAGCGCGTTCGCAGCTGATGCGCTCATGGTGGGACTCGCCCTCTTCAATCCACTTTGCAACAGGCTGACGCTCGGGATCGTCCGGGAAGAACTTGGCAAGCCCGGTAGAATAGAACTCGATCTTGCCTGTGGGGGTATCCATCGGATAATTCTCGGGATCCTCATAGAACTCGATCATGCCCGCGGGTTCATCCTGCCAGCCCTCGCGGGTAGGAAGCATCTGATAGCCCTGTTTCTTGAGAAGCTCGAGATCCTGATCCTCCTCAGGCATATCGCTGCCCTGATAGCCGTATTCCTTCCACTCTTCGACGGTCATGCCGCCCGTGAGATGCTCGGCGCAGTCTTCGTAGATGCCACCGTATTTCTCGAGCTTCTTTGCAACCTCAACAACAGCCTCGTAATCGGAGAGGGACTCGTACTGATGCTCGCAAGCTGCAGTCTCCCAAATGACGCTGTTGAACTGGCCAGAGTAGGTATCGACACCGAAGTCGTCGAGCTCGAGCGTAGTGGAAATAGGAAGAATGATATCGGCGAACTGCGTATCGTTCTCCATCCAGGGATGCTCGACCAGGAAGAACTCCAGGTTAGGCGAAAGCAATGCCTGCTCGTACTCATTGCCGCCGTTCCAGCAGGTAGACCAGCAGGGGGAGTCAGACCAGATCATCCTGATGCCGTGGTCGCCTTCCTGCGGGAAATGGAATTCCTTGAACTGGTCGGTGCGGTGGTGACGGCTCGTAGTATGACCGTACCAAGTGACCTGTTCGCCATCGGGGACCATAATGCATTCGGGCACCTTGGTCTTGGGGATGAAAGAGGCAGGAAGCTCGCCCAGAATGGCGCCATGGTAGCAAGCGCGGACCTCGGGGATGTAATTTCCCGGGGGCAGCGGGTTAAAGTTGTCCATGTTGATAAGGGACCATTCGATGAACTTCACTTGGTTGCGACCGGGATGGCCAACTGCCTGCATAGCAAGCAGGTAGACCTCGAGACGAGCAGGCTCGGTTGCATAAGCAGAACGAATGTAGGAACCGCCATTGCAATGGCCAATGGAGACATTGTGCTTTGCCCAGTAACGAGCAAGCGCCTTGATGCGATACGCAGGGACATGGCACTTTTCTTCTGCCCATTCCGGAGTCTTGGGAACGCCGTCCTCGTTGCCCAGGACGTAGTACTCGAACCAGTCGAAGCCATCAGTGTGAGTCGCGATGTAGTCCTTGTCGTAGGTACCCTCGGTCATCCACACATAGGCGATGGCGAGCTGCATGGCGGCGTCGGTGTTGGGAAGAATCGGTATCCACATGTCGGAATGAACTGCGTTTGCATAGTTGCAGTCTGGAGCGATGTGAATCTGCTTGACGCCAATCTCCGTGAACCAGAAGCACAGGCGGCTTGCCTGCTGGCCAGACCAGCCCCATGGAGTGGTCTCGGGGTCTGCGCCCCAGAACAGAACAGCATCGGAATTCTCGGAGATATCCTTGAACAGGTTATGCTGATGGGTGTTCTGGCCAAGAGGCTCATTACCCCAAGCGTGCTTTGCGCCCCAGTACCAGCCTTCCCAGGAGTCTGGCTGGCGAGCTTGCATAGTAAGGCCGCCCGTCATATCGAGCAGGTTGCACATGGTGCCATGGGGGCCATGAATTGAGCCAGTCTCGCCGTGGCCATCGCCCTGGCAGAAGATGGAATTGCGCCCATAGGTCTTGTCAATGCGGACAATCTCGGAGGCGATGATGTCGGTTGCCTCGTCCCAGGAAATGCGCTCGTACTTGGACTTGCCGCGGGTCTCGGGATGCCGATCCCCGTTGGGGTCCCAGTCAACACGCTTCAGGGGGTACGGAATGCGGTTGGGAGAATAAGTGCGTGTCTTATAGATGAAGGTGAAAGGCGAATTCAGGGTTTTCATACCCGGCTCGAATGTATGGCCCCTGGCCTCAATCTTCCAATAGTTGAGGTCTTCCTTAGTATAGTATTCGTCAAAATGCACCGGGTGCATACGGACGACTTTCCCATCCAGGGAATCGACGGCGGTGAGGTTGGCACCGTTGCCGAAAGAACACAGCGACATATTCTTATAATGTGTACCGTCAGATGTCTTCATGTTCCTCCACTTTCTCTCTCGTCGCAGGAATATCAGGGTCTGCCGAAACCGACTAGGAGCCAGTTGGTATCGGCAGGATTAGAGAGCAATGCGAAACGGGAAACTGTGCGCATCAGCTACCATTCCTCAGCACTATCTCTGGTGTTCAGATTACGAGAGCACGCGTCGGGAAAAAATAAGCGAGATGTTGCGCCACTTACCGCTTTTGTTGAGGTATGGCTCTCATTTTGCTTGAGGTATTCCACGACAGCTAGCCCTGTGAAGATGCCATTCACCTTCCGGGATGTGCCGTAGCCGTTTCATTCGATCTGTTTTATATCGGATGCTTACCGATATTGTTGCGCTATATACACGAATTATTGAGGCGCCTCTTATCTCGACTTTGAGCTGAGCATTTCGCATTACCATGGCATTGTTGGACGAGATTAACAGCGTCATGTTGCATGAACGCATGTGGGGGGCAATTTGAATATCGAATACTTGCAATACTTTATCGACGTTGCGACAACCAAGTCGATTACACAGGCAGCCAAGCTCAACTTTATTTCGCCTCAGGGCATGAGCAGAGCAATGAACGAATTCGAGAAAGAACTCGATTGCGAGCTGCTTATCCACTATTCCAACAAACTGGACCTCTCCCCCATCGGCAAAGCCCTCGTACCCCAGGTGAAGAACGTCATCGACGAGTACAACAAGCTCGTTTCCATGGCAGAGATAAAGTCACACGCTCGCGACTTCGATCCAGATTCAATCACAATCGAATGTCATAATATCGCCATGCTTGCCTTTTTCCCTGACGCAGCGCGCAAGTTTATTTTCGGCAACAACGGCTTACTCTTTCGCGAATCTGGAAACACGCAGATACGACGAAGCCTTCAGACAAGCATCCAGGAGCCTGAGGAGGTTCGCCATCGCAGTATCGGCATCGTTTGCTTCTTCGATCAGCAACGTAACAGCAAAACCAGCGGCTTATCAAAACTCATCGAGCTTGGCTTTAGCTACCGTCCCTATCTCGCGACATACGACAAGGTCATTATAAGCAGCAGTGATAGTCTATCCGGCAAACCAGTGCTTTCAGATGAGGATATTCTCTCCCGCAAGCTCGTAGTAACCAATTCGTATCTCTACAGCGTTTTGGAGAAACGGTTTGGAGAAGCGGCGATTATATCCTCTTCTGCCAACTTCGACCTTCGCAAACGCATGGTCGAATCTGGCAGCTGCATTTCATTCCTTCCTGCCATTGCCGAACTCACGCGCACAGAAGCCTGTGATTATGTGTTTCGTGATTTCGATAGCTCCTACGATGTCGAAATCGGTTTTCTTGGACAAGAAGAAGACCTCGGTTCACCTCAGTTTCAAAAACTGGTGGGACTTCTTGACGACTTCTATAAAAGCCATCTCGATTCAAATCTGTATACACTCCTCGTCAAGAACTAGGCCGTATCCGAAAATCAATAAACGACCCTCGGAGCGAGGGGGTTCTCCGAGGGTCTCTATGGTTCTCTGAGCACTGCATGTTTGATGATTGAAGCATTATAGGCGCTTGTGCTGTCGAACCTCGAAACTATCCATTGAAAAAAGTTAGGCAACAGGGGCCTTGGGCGCACCGGGGGCTTTGGGTGCACCGGGGGCTTTGGGTGCACCGGGTGCTTTGGGCGCACCGGGTGCTGCAGGAGCAGACGGGCCACCTGCCGCCTCGAAACCGCACTCTTCGCACTTGGTGGAGCCAATGGGATTTTCGTGACCGCACATGGGACATGGGACCTTACCGGGGGCGGCTGTTGCTGGTCTGAAGCACATGGATTTTACCTCCTGTTGTTGTCGTTTATCATTGGCTTCATTCTAGGTTCGCAGCAGCTGCATCAACAGCAGGACTCGCTTGAACCGCTTCAACAAAATGTAGCGATTACCTGCAGTTATACATCTCGTTGAAACGGCTCCTCACATCATTGAAGCGTTCCTAGGCTTTATGCTCATTCAAGCGACTAGACTCTTACTTGTAGTCAAACTGCAAAGACAACAACGTAAGGAGGACAATATGCTTGGACCGCTCGGTGGAGACAGGCTTTGGAGCCCGAAGGATCTTGACAAGTACAAAGGGCCGGCACAGGAAGCCGTCAACGCACAGGATAAGGGTGCCGACGAGGGTGGCATCATCTACGGCTACATGTACACCATGAACAACAGCAACTATGGTTTCACGGGCGAAGACCTTTTCTTCAGGACCAAGGAGGAGATTGAGGCTTTCGACCAGAACGGCCAGGTCAAGAAGACCTACGTTGTCTACAAAGAAGCTTAGATTAGCAGTTAGGCTTCCTCTAACACCAAACTTCAACGAAGATGCCCTCACCTGTACCTGAGCAGATGAGGGCATCTCCGTTGTTTCAGCAAACGTGAAGAAATTTTGGTCTAGTAGAGCGTGGTGCCGTGGTCGACATAGAGAATCTGGGCGGTAACTGCCTTGGACTCATCGCTTGCGAAGTAGAGGCAGGCGAGCGCCTGGTCTTCTGCCTGAGCCTCGGGGAGTGACTGGTCCATATGACGAGCGCAGACACCAGCGAACTCATCGAAGGTGGCAAGCTTGTCGGGGGTGTTGAGAGCGGTCGGCGTGGGGCCAGGAGCAACAGCGTTGCAGCGGATGTCGGTGTCTGCATAGTAGCAGGCGATGTTCTTGGTCATGCCGTTGACTGCTGCCTTTGCGGCGGAGTAGGAGATACCCGCAACGCCCTGGCTGCCGATGGAGGAAATGTTGACGATAGAACCAGCGCCGCGCTTCTCCATGTCGACGAGTGCGTACTTGCACATCCAGTAGACGGAGTACATGTCGATCTTGACGACGTAGTCGAACCACTCCTCTTCGCAGCGGCAAATCGGCTTATGCTTATCGGCGATGCCGGCGACATTCACGAGCACATCGATGCGGCCATACTCGGCGATGCAGGCATCGACGACCTTCTGGCACTCTTCCTGCTTGGAGAGGTCGGCAGAGATGGCAGCGATGGTGCCACCAGCTGCGGTGATTTCATCCACGATCTCCTGGTTCTTGTCTGCACGACGAGCGCAAGTAAAGACCTTGGCGCCTTCCTTGGCGAAAAGCCTGCAGGTCGCACGGCCAATACCAGAGTTGCCGCCGGTGATGAGTGCTACCTTGTTATCGAGTCTACCCATGATGTTCTCCAATCGTTTCTCGTGTTGAGCCCTGCTCAAATCCAACAAGGCCATCATAGGAAGCGAGAGAAGACGTCCAAAGAGCACTTTAGACACAATGAAAAAAGTGTTCAGCCATTCAGCGATAAGGGCTCAACAGCGTTTCGTAACTAGAAACGAGGCTGAGCAGGTTCCACGGCAGCACGAGGGAGAGCAGAGAACCCTGCAGCACGCCAAGGCTAAGACCGGGGATGAGCGCGTTCCACGGTTTTCTTCATGTGCTCGAGGGAGAGATGGGTGTAGATCTGCGTGGTTGAGAGACTCGAATGGCCAAGCATCTCCTGAACGCTGCGCAAATCAGCGCCCCCTTCCAGCAGGTCCGTGGCAAAGGCGTGCCGCAAATCGTGCGGGTGGAGCGAGGGGTCGAGACCAGCCTGTGCTGCCCGCTGCTTGAACACGCGGCGAAGCGAATCGGCTGACATGTCGTTGCCCCGCGTGGAGATGAACACCGCATCGCTCATCTTGCCGCCTAGGAGCTTGGGCCGTGCAGTTTGAAGATAAGTCCGAAGGAGATCGACAGCAAGCGGATAGAGGGGCACGATGCGCTCCTTGGACCCCTTGCCGAAGAGCCTGACGCTGCTCTGGCTGAAGTCGATATCCGCCGTATGCAGGCCAGCAGCCTCGGAGATGCGGGCCCCCGTTGCAAAGAGCAACTCGAGAAAGACGCGGTCACGCAGGCCGACTGCCGTAGAAGTGTCGCAGACCTCGAGTAGACGGTTGATATCGCTATCCGCTGCCCTGCGCGGAAGTTCCTTGTCGAGCTTGGGTGTTGTGGCTGCGGCCGCGGGATTGACAACGGTGGTGTCATTGTCGTTCATGAACTTGTAGTAGCCACGCACCGCCGCAAGATGGCGATTGATGGTGCGCGTGCTGTAGTGGGCCTGTTTGAGCTCTGCCAGATAGCGGCGGAAACGGCGATGATTGAGCGTAAGCGGGTCGAGCTTCGAACGCGCTGCCCAATCAAGAAAGTTCCGCAGGTCGAGCGCATAGGCACGGACCGTGTTGGAGGAAAGGCCGCGTTCAAACTGAAGAGACCGGACAAAAGCCTTGGCCTGGGACGCAGCTGTCTCATCGAAGCGTTCGTCGTCAAAGGCCGTTTCCCAGCTGTGCTCGCCCTTTTCCTTGGTCATTGTTCCACCACATCTGCAAAGAGGTCGGAGCGGCTTGCGACGAATTCCCTTGCCGCGCTCATGGCACGAGAGGCGTAGGCGGCTTTGCGCTCGGACTTGTTCCGGATCTTGGGAACAATCGGCGCGATAATGCCATAGTTCACGTGCATGGGCTGGTAATCCTCGGTCTGAGAGTTGGTCGCATATTCCATGAGGGCTCCGAAGACCGTGTCAACCGGCAGCTCGGGGGCGGAAAAGCCCGCGAGCTCGGCATACACTGCCAAAGCGACGAAGAGGCCGGAGGCAACCGCTTCCATGTAGCCTTCCGTGCCCGTGAGCTGGCCCGCAAGGTGCACGTCAGGATGCTTCGGCAGAGCCAGGGTCTTGGTGAGCTGGTGGGGTGTGTCCACAAAGGTGTTGCGATGCATGACGCCAAACCGGGAGAACTCCGCACGCTCCAGGCCGGGTATCATCCTAAAGACGCGTT
The DNA here is from genome assembly GCA_902796975.1 of uncultured Coriobacteriaceae bacterium. Lineage (GTDB taxonomy): Bacteria > Actinomycetota > Coriobacteriia > Coriobacteriales > QAMH01 > CADBRF01. Next base: position 238 of record CADBRF010000110.1, on the reverse strand, counting down.
CCTGCTCGCCGAACTTGAGGTTGGTCTGGAAGCCCACGAGATTGTAGGCTGTGCAGCCTTCGTTCTCGGCGCGAAGCTGGACGGCAGCCCAGGGACGATGGCCCGTGCGCGGGTCCGTGAGACCGACCGGCTTGAGCGCCCCATAGCGGAGGGCATCCTTGCCCGTACGGGCGACTTCCTCGACGGGCTGGCAGGCCGCGAAGAGCTCTCGACGCTCAAAATCTCGTACGATGACCCG
>CADBRF010000109.1 GCA_902796975.1 uncultured Coriobacteriaceae bacterium | reverse complement strand
AGTACGAGGTGCATCGTCATCCCAGTTGAGCTCAGCCGGTTCGGCGAAGGAATCGTCTTCGGCAAGTAAGCCGTACAGATTCCAATAATCCGCAGGCCAACCACCAGACGAATGGTGCTGGCGAAGCAACTGTTGGGCGCAGTGGGAGAGCGAAGTGTTGGCACGGGCCGCTTCTTCTCGCAACGCTGCCATATCTTCGTCGGTGAGGTAGAGCGATAGCTGTGGCATGACGGACTCCTCTCTTCGTTGCCCGAGTATACTTTAGCATATACTTGCTTCAGTGTACGAGACAGCACACGAGCCTGCAGCCTTTGGGTTATCGCTTTTCCAGCAAGGCAGACTGCCCGCACATCTTCCCAGCTTGGCTGCCTAAAGCGGGTCGCTGCAGAGCCAAATCGTGTCTCAATAACAGTTACAATGTCATGTATTGCACCCGCACAACCTCGAGGTCGCACGGAGCCGGGGCACCTTGCTTCCGCTCCGATACTCCGAGCGCATTCAGAAAGGATAAGCCGATGGCAGAAAAGACGCGCGACGAGCAGCGGGCTGAGCTGCACAAGGGAATCTGGAACATCGCGGAGGACCTGCGCGGCAGCGTCGACGGCTGGGATTTCAAGCAATACGTGCTCGGCATGCTCTTCTATCGTCACCTTTCCGAGGCGCTCGCAAAGTACATTGACGATGGCGAGCATGCCGCGGGCGATCCGGACTTCAGCTTCGCGGCCCTCTCGGACGAAGATGCCGAGATGGATGACGAGACTCTCTCTGCCACCATTGACGAGGCCGGTTTCTACATCGAGCCCTCCAAACTCTTCTGCAATGTGCGCGCCGCCGCCCACGAGAAGAAGGGCCGCAAGGAGGACGCCAACCTCAACGTCATCCTCGCCAACATCTTCAAGGATATCGAGAGCTCCGCCGTGGGCCATCCTTCCGAGCAGGATTTTAGGGGCCTCTTCGACGATTTCGACACTTCCTCCAAGAAGCTCGGCAACACGGTCACGCAACGCAATGACAAGCTTCTCTCCCTCATGGACGGCATTGGTGGCATGGATCTGGGCGAGCTGGGCGAGGCGCGCATCGACGCGTTTGGCGATGCCTACGAATTCCTCATGACCATGTACGCGTCCAAGGCGGGCAAGTCTGGCGGCGAGTTCTTCACCCCGCAGGAAGTCTCGCGCCTGCTCATGCTCATCGCACTCGATGGGCGGGACAGGGTGAACAAGGTCTATGATCCCACGTGCGGCAGTGGCGGCATCCTTCTGCAGGCAGCCAAGATTCTGGGCAACGACGGCGTGACCGATGGCTACTTTGGCCAGGAAATAAACCTCACGACCTACAACCTCTGCCGCATCAACATGTTCCTGCACGGCATCGATTTCAACAAGTTCGATATCGCCCTGGGAGACACCCTGACCGAACCGTGCGAGCGCCACTGGGACGAGGAGCCTTTCCAGGTCATCGCGGCCAACCCGCCGATGTCCATCTCGTGGCCGGGCGATACCGACTCGACCCTCATAGACGACCCGCGTTTCAGCCCCGCCGGCGTGCTCGCTCCTGCCAAGAAGAAGGCCGACCTCGCCTTTGTGATGCACTCCCTCTCCTGGCTTGCCCCCGATGGGGTCTGTGCCATGGTGGTGTTTCCCGGCATCCTCTACCGTGGCGGCAAGGAGCAGCAGATTCGCAAGTACCTGGTTGACGGGGACTTCGTGGATGCGGTTATCCAGCTGCCGCCCAATCTCTTCTTCGGCACATCAATCGCCACCTGCATCCTCGTGATGAGGAAGAGCAAGAAGGATTCCAACATCGCCTTTATCGATGCATCGCGCGAGTTTGTGAAGGAAGGCGCCGACAACAAGCTCACCGAGGAGAACATCCAGCAGGTTCTCACGTGGTATCGCAATCGCGAGGAGGTCGACCATCGCGTGAGCCTGGTGGCCAATGAAGAAGTGGGTGCTGCAGATTACCGTATGAGCGTTTCTGCCTGGGTCGAGCCCGAAGACACGAGGGAGAAGGTAGATATCAAGGAGCTCAACAGGGAGATTGCGGCAGTGACTGCTGAGGAAGCCGAGCTGAGGGCAAAGGTCGATGCCATCGTTGCCGAATTGGTGAACGACTATGAGTAGGCTCAAGGAGCTGGTCAACGAGCTGTGTCCAGACGGAGTGGAGCGGAAACAAGTGGGCCGCGTTGCGGAGATTAAGAATGGCAAGGATCATAAGAGCCTCGCAGATGGAACGGTTCCCGTGTACGGCTCAGGTGGGATAATGAGGTACGTTGATACTGCAATCTACGATGGCCCGTCTGTGCTGCTTCCTCGTAAAGGAACGCTATCAAACGTGTT
>CADBRF010000108.1 GCA_902796975.1 uncultured Coriobacteriaceae bacterium | reverse complement strand
CGCGAATGCCCGTTGCGCACATGATGAGAATGCTGCCGTCCCTGTTATAGAGGCAGGCTCCATCAGACATGTAGTGCTGGTTGCCGGCGTCGAGCTCGAGTATCTCCAGATGCTGGCATACCCGGCGGGATAGGTCTATCTCCGTCGCCTCTGCCCCTATTCGCAGCACACGGGGTGCCAGGTCGTTGAAGAACGGGGCGTCAACACGAGCGAGGCTCTGAGGGAGTTGGAGCGTTTTGATAGAACTGCTGCTCCGCACCCAGGAAGATTTCAGCTCTGTTAGCTCATCGGGGAGGGAGAGAACGCGGAGGCTCCTGCAGTTGCTGAAGGCATCCGCGCCTATCACGCGAATAGTGGGAGGGCAGTAAAGCTCTTCCAAACCGTTGAGCCCGGAGAAGGATTTGTCAGCCAGCTCGCTGACGGCGGCTCCATCAATGGTGGCAGGGATGTGTACGACGCCACGCGGACCCTCGCATCGTTCGATGCGGACGTATCCAGAGGGCAGGATGCTATAGAGGAAAGTCGCTTCTTCGGTTTGAATGCGCAGGGGCAGCTTCTCATTAGGAGAAACCCACATGTACCTGTCCTCCTCTCGTGTGCCACTGGTTGACAGCCACGGACGCGTGGCACTGATTGAAACTACTTTGCCCCTATTGCCTCGACGGTTGCCTGACAGATGGCGCTTGCCAGCTCTTCCTGATACTCATCCGTCGCGAGCTTTTCATCATCGGAAGGCGTAGTCATGACGCCCATCTCGAAGAGCACTGATGGCTGGGTGCACCAGTTGAATCCTGCCATGTCTTTGCGGTATTGGATGCCGCGGTCGTTTACGCCCAGCTGCTCCACGATGGACTCGTGCATCTGCTCGCCAATATCCTGGCTCTTCTCATAGAGATCGTTTTCGCTCTGGTAGCCAACGTCAGTGGGAACGAGGGTGAGGAAGCCATTAGCAACGCCGCCATCGCTGGCGCCATCGCAATGAAGGCGGATGAAGAGGTCGGCATTGCAATCATTGGCGATTTTCGCGCGGTCGGCGCTGCTTAAGCCGGTACTGTTGTCGGTGCGGCACATGACCACGGTAAAGCCCTGGGCTTCGAGGTCTTTCTGCAGCTTGAGGGCCACATCGAGGTTGACAGCATACTCTGGGCCGGAAAGGTTGCCGCTTGTTCCGCCCGGTTCAATGGGCGCGTACTCGGCGGAGGCAGGCAGGCCTTCGGGCAGGTCATAATCGGGAGGGATGATGCGCTCTTCCTTCCAGTTGGGCGTATCGCTATGGCCAGCATCGATGCACACGGTGAGGCCGGTGCCCGGCAACGTGGGCTCTTCTGGTAGGCTGGCGGCGGAGACGGACGCGGAGGTATCGGTGGAGCCTCCCGACTCGCCGGAGCCTGATGCACAGCCTGCCAGGCAAAACGTCAGACAGAGAAAGACGCCCGTGAGAAGGACCGCGAGCAGGCGAGAGACACGCGCTCTTGTGGATGGGGATGATGAAGAATGGTGCATCTGTTGCATAGTGGAAATCCTCATTTCGCGTCATCCAGACCGTGGTTTTATGGTCTTGCCAGAATATAGCACGATGCAATGCGTAGTATGCGGTCAGGCGGCCCTTCGCGTCTCATCACGGCTGTTCCATGGAAGCCCGACTGGTTTTCGCGTAGAATAGCGCACAGCACCGCGCAAGTGGAGTGCCATAACCGCGGAGGGATGGCAGAGCGGTTGATTGCAACGGTCTTGAAAACCGTCAGGCGGTGTTGAGCTGTCTCCGGGGTTCGAATCCCCGTCCCTCCGCCATCTTCGGCATATGTTGGAGGTGTCTTTTCCTTGCCCGTGCATAAGTTGCGTTCTGATGGCAAGCCAAAGCGTACGCCAGCAAAACGTCGCCGTGGCAAGAAGCGCTTCCGCCGCCTTGTCTATGGCTGGATGGACCGCTTGTTCGGAGCAGCATCCGAAGGCTCACTCTCCGCGGCCAAAGCCGTCTATGGCGAGCATGAGACCAAGAAAGACTTCATCTGGAATTCCATAGGACTGGGCGCCTGGGGCATCATGTTCCCGGTCTTCACTATGATTATCACCCAGCTTCTGGGTGCGGAAGAGGCGGGTCTTTTCTCAATTGCCTTTGTTACTGCGCAAGTCCTGCTCTATCTGGCAAATTACGGCGCACGCCCGTATCAGTCTTCCGACGTAGACGAAAAGGCGTCATTTCTCGATTACCGTATCGCGCGTTTCGTCACCTGTGCGCTCACGCTTCTGGCGGGCATACTCTACTGCCGGCTGCGCGGATATGCGGGGGAGCTATTCACAGTGACCATGGCAATTATCGTCTTCCGCGTGATAGATGGTCTTGCCGATGTCTACGAGGGACGCCTGCAGCAGAAGGACAAGCTCTATCTCGCCGGCGTTTCACAGGCTCTGCGATCTGTGCTGCCGGTTGCCATTTTTACCCTGCTCCTGCTCATCACCAGGTCGCTTACCGTGGCGAGCATCGGCCTTGCCATAGTTGCGGGCATCGCAGTTGCTATAGTGACCATCCCCATGGCGCTGCTGGAGACGCCCAAGTCGCGCCAGGCGGATTTCTCGAACATCGTCCGTATCTTCCAGCAGTGCTTCCCGCTATTCATCGGACTGTTTCTCTACAATCTCATCAACAACATTCCCAAGTTTGCCATCGATGCCTTTCTCGATTACACGAGCCAGCTCTACTTCAATGCCATCTATTTCCCCGCTGCGGGTATTCTCATGGCAGGTGGCCTCGTCTACAAGCCGCTTATTCTCCGTATGACTGCTGCCTGGAACGATGCGGACGACAAGAAGACGTTCGACAAGTTCATCATCGCTATCTTCGGCATCATTGTTGCTATTACGGTTGTGATGATCGCCTTCATGCTCTGGCTGGGCATTCCCATCATGAACTTCCTCTATGGCATTGATTTCGAGAGCGTGCGCTCCCTGCTCGTCATCATGCTCATCGCGGGCGGTCTCACGAGCGGCATCGATTTTCTCTACCAGGTTATGGCGGTTATCCGCCATCAGCATGCTATCACCCGACTCTACTTCGCCACCTTCCTCGTCTCGGTGGTGCTCTCCTTCGGGCTGGTCAGCTTCTCTGGCCTGCTTGGGGCCTGCATTGCCTACCTCATTTCCATGGCCTTCCTGTTGACGCTGCTCATTGTGGAATATGTGCGCGTCCGGCTTGGCTATGCACCCATGGATAACGACACGCGACCCATCTCGCACGACGCGTTCCGTGTGGGCAGGTGATGGGCGTGGCAGAAGAGAATTCGGGGCTGGGCGCTCAGCAGACAGACGACGAGCGCTTCATGCGCATGGCTCTCGAGCTTGCGCAGGCTGCCGCGAAAATCGGAGAGGTTCCCATAGGGGCTGTTGTCGTACATGAGGGAGAAGTCATCGCCGCATGCGGGAACCGGCGCGAAATCGACCGCAATCCTGCCGGACATGCTGAATTCCTTGCCTTGGAGGAGGCCTCGCGCGTGCTCGACCGCTGGCGACTTTCCGGCTGCACGGTTTATGTCACGCTCGAGCCGTGCCTTATGTGTGCTGGGCTCATGTACCAGGCTCGCATTGACCGGTGTGTCTTCGGCTGTCCAGATCCAAAGGCAGGAGCGCTGGGAACACTCTATCAGGTGCATGCCGATGAGCGTCTCAACCACCGGTTCGAGGTGACGGGCGGCGTCTTGGAAGATGAATGCGCGACCGTGCTCAAGAATTTCTTCGCGGAAAGACGCAAGAAGCGAAAGCAAGAGAAGACATCGGCATCTGCGGAACCAGAGTGTGGGGCTTAAAGTCCGCCCAACTGAGAATCAGCCGCTTTCCCTGCGGCTTCTGGCAGGCTTGCCGATTTCAAGTGAGGAGGGCGGTTTCTCCTAGGAGAGCCGAGCTGCAAAGCTTTTCCAGAACTTCTCGCGCGGCGTTGTCTAGGCGAATTTGTAGAGGAACTTGGAAAAGGTGTAGGCTTCGCGCGTCCAATAGCGGCCGAACTCGCCCTTGCGGTTTGCCATGCCAGCAAGCGTGTGACGCACATCGTGACGGAGCACGGGATTGTGCTCGGCGATGTAGTCCCACATGCGGGTGTTTTTCTCGATGGACTCGGGTGTGTCGATGAGGAAAAGATAGATGGTGGAGACGGAGAGCATGCAGCTGATGTAGCGCATCATAGTCCGCGCCATCTTCGGGTGGATTTTCTTCATTTCGCCTAGGTCGTAGTCGTCCACTGCAAGCTTGGTGGCGAGTAGCTGCTCG
>CADBRF010000107.1 GCA_902796975.1 uncultured Coriobacteriaceae bacterium | reverse complement strand
GGTTAAGGGCGTGCGCGCCTGGAGCATGTAAATCTGCCACACGACAGTTACCTCGTAGACGTTTGTCGTGTGAGTGTCATACGGATAAGTAACACGACAGTTACCTCGTAGACGTTTGTCATGGTGGCGGGTTTTCAGACGGATTTCAGGATGGGGATGCATACTGCATCATGTCAGCGGAAAGGGAAACATCCTCTCCCCAAACACCCATCTTTTCGTTGACCCTCCTAGGCCCCGGCGTTTACCAAACGGTTTCGCCGGGGCATTGCGTTGGGGGATTTACTAAGTTCTGGACTAATTTCATAGTTCGCTTGTGACCGGTCGCCTCGTTGCAGTAGATAAATTTTCAGAAGACGTAAACAGTCTCGTTTTGCCTGCAAAACGCCCAGAAATAGTTTACAAACATGTACAGGTGTACGAAAACAAATTTAAAATTTTCTCTTGACATCGAATTCGATGAGGATATCATCCAGACCATAAACCTATGACGTGGAAGTAACGTCTGGTTCGGCGCATTACAGAGAGTGGGAGTGTTGCTGAGAGTCCCGCGGAACGCAGCCAGGCAAATGGACCACCGAGGGCGAGGGGCGTAGCCCATGATGTGGGGGCTCAATCCGAGACGTACGCCGGCGTTAACGGCAGAGGATGTGTTGGCATTCTCGTGAGAGAATCTCCGCAAGGGGATTAAGAAAAGGTGGCACCGCGGATTATCAATCCGTCCTTTTCGCGAAAGCGACGAGGGCGGATTTTTTTATTGTCTTCGGTCCTTTTCTCTCACGAGCCTGCCCGGCGAGTTGGAGGCAAGAAAGCCCCCGGCACGTCAAACCAACCGGCAAAAGCTGGTTGGAGGCAGCCACCCGGGCAACCGGGCGTGAGCGGTCAAGCGGGAAAGGCCCGCTGCCGCGTCGTCAGAGAAAGGACACGACAATGGCTACTGCAGTTAAGCGTGAAATGACCACCGAAACCAAGAAGGGTCTCCAGACCACTGACCTCGTTCTCGTCGCTGTGCTCATCGCAGCGGGCGCCGTGCTAAAGCTCGTCATCGGCATGCTCTTCCAGGCAGGCGTCAAGCCCAACTTCATGATTGCGGCTTACTGCCTGGCTCTCCTGCTCATCAAGCCCAAGTCCTACGGCGAAGGTGCCGCCTACGGCGCAATCATCGGTCTCATCACTGGCGCGGTCTGCCAGATTCCGATCCTCTGTGGCACCCCGCTCCTCAACTTCGTCTCCGAGCTTTTCGGCGGTGTGGTAATCGGTCTCATCGCTGCCATGCCTGTCAAAGAAGGCAAGAAGGATCTTCGTCCTAGCATCGGAACCTTCGTTGCCACCTTCATCTCCGGCGGCACCTTCTCCGCACTCGCGGTCATCGTTCGCGGCATGGACGCCATGGCGGGCCTCGTGCAGTTCGCTCCCATCGTCGTCTGCACTGCCCTCTTCAATGCGGTGGTCGTCGCCATCCTCATTCTCCCTCTCCGCAAGGCAACTCATCGCAACTAGTCCGCAGGGCCATCGTCCGGCGAGGCAAAGTTAACTCGCCGGGCACCCGCTTCACGGGACAGTTGCTTGATTGGAACTGAGAGGTTTTGAGTTATGGGCATCATCGAAATCGAGAACCTGAGCTTTACATACGAGCATGGCACGCGCCCCGCGCTCGACGGCATCTCGCTCAGCGTCGAACAGGGGGATTTTCTCGGCGTCATCGGCGAGAGCGGTGCGGGCAAATCCACCCTCGGCCATTGCATCAACGGCATCATCCCGCACCACTACAAGGGCGACTACTATGGCTCGGTCAAGGTCAAGGGCGAGGACACGTTCGAACTCCAGCTGACCGACATCTCCAAGTTCATCGGGACGGTTGGACAGGATGTCGACAGCTCGATGGTGGCTGCGGTTGTCGAAGACGAGATGCTCTACGGGCTCGAGAATTTCAACGTCCCGCGCGAGGAAATCGAAGAGCGTATCAACAGGGCGCTCGAAGACGTGGGCATCAGCAACCTGCGAGAACGCCGCATTGCGACACTCTCCGGCGGGCAGAAGCAGAAGGTCGCCCTTGCTGCCATCCTGGCACTTCGCCCGGAAATCGTTCTGCTTGACGAGCCCACGGCCGAGCTTGACCCGGTATCTAGCAGGCAGATCTTCGAGCTGCTTGAGGCACTCAACGCCGAAGGCATCACGGTCATCATCATCGAGCAGAAAGTCATGCTTCTCACGGAATTCGCCAAGCATCTCCTCGTGCTTGACCACGGAAACATTGCTCTCTCCGGAACCGCTTCTGAAGTGCTCCAACAGGTTGAAAAGATGCGCGAGATTGGCATCAACTGTCCGCGTGTGGCGCACCTCAGCGCGATTCTCAATGAGCGTCACGTTGGAAACGGCAAGGTCGTGGCAACGGTTCCAGAGGCGGAAAGCTATGTGAGGGAGGTGCTCGCATGAAACGTTCAAGACGCGCGAACGGGGCCGCCGAGAGCTCGGCTGCTTTTGCTCTTGACGGTGAAAATGCGCTCGAGTTTGACAACGTCACCTTTGGCTATAAAGATCAGGCGGTTCTCGACGGCGCGAGCTTCACTGTGAAACGCGGGGAATTCGTTGCGCTCGTCGGCCCTAATGGCACCGGCAAGTCCACGAGTCTTCGCTTGGCTGATGGCTTGCTCAAGCCCAGCTCTGGTGCAGTGCGTGTGCTGGGAGCCGATACCCAGAAGGTTCGCGTGAGCGACCTCGCCAAGCATGTGGGCTTCCTCTTCCAGAACCCAGACCGCCAGATCTGCCAGAACACTACACGCGAAGAAGTCGCATTTGGCTTGCGTGTGCTCTACGGCGATGATGACCCGCGCGTGGAAGCTCGCACCAACGAGGTAATCGACCTGCTCCATCTGAACCCGGACGTCGACCCCTTCAACCTCGCGAAGGGCCAGCGACAGGCTGTGGCGCTCGCCGGCCTCATTGCCGTCGAGCCTGACATTCTCCTGCTGGACGAGCCCACCACCGGCTTCGACTACGACGAGTGCATGGAGATGATGGCGCACATTGCCAAGATGAACGCCGCAGGAACGACAGTCGTCATGGTGTGCCACGACATGGAGGTCGTGCTCGATTTTGCCCAGAGAGCCATCGTCCTGGCCAATGGCCATGTCATCGCCGATGGTTCCGTTCGCGAAATCTTCCACCAGCACGACGTGCTCGAACAGGCATCGCTCCTGCCCCCGCAGATTTGCGAGCTTTCCCAAAGGCTCGAGAGAGACTTCCCCGAGCTTGCCAATATTTTCGGAACCGAAGAGATGGCCGATGCCATCTGTGCGCTCAAAGAGGAGCGATTCTGATGGATACCGTCTTCACCTATGTCCCCGGAGAGAGCTTCCTGCACGAGCTGAACCCGCTCACGGTGTTCCTCGGAGCCTTTATTATCTGCATCGCTGCAGCAGTTAGCGTCAATATCCCCTTTGTTACGGGGCTTATCGTGGCCCAGCTGTGCCTCGCCGCAATCGCGGGCTCGCAAGAGTTTCGCAAGAGTGTCAAGCTCATGCTGGGGCTCGGCTCGCTTGCCCTGATCGTACTTGTCCTGCAGGTGATCTTCGTGCGGACGGGCACGGTTTTCGCGCAGCTTGGGCCGCTCCTCATCACCAGCGATGGCCTCATCAGTGGCGTTCTTGTCGTGCTCAAGGTGGTGGCAATGGTGCTGCCGCTTTCTATCGCGTTCATGGTGCAACCGATTAACTCGCTCGCCAACGAACTTGTGAGCAAGTGCCATCTGCCCTATAAGTACGCATTCACCGTGACGACCGCCATCCGCTTCATCCCGCTTTTCATGGAGGAGATGAGCGGCATCATGGAAGCGCAGAAAGCGCGTGGCGTCCAGTTCGATACGGGCAATATCTTCAAGAAGTTCTCGCTCATGGTTCCCCTCACCGTCCCGCTCCTTGTGAGCTCGGTGAAGAAGACCGATGCCATCGCCATTGGCGCCGAGCTTCGTGGTTTTAATCTGCGCACGAGCGCGAGTGCATACCAGCAGCATCGTATCGGCGCGGTGGATATCGTCTCGGTTGTCGTTTCCGTTGCCCTACTTGCGGCGGCAATCCTCAGCAACATCCTATAATCCCAGTATCTTGCCAACGGCAGAAAGGTGTAGCTCTCATG
>CADBRF010000106.1 GCA_902796975.1 uncultured Coriobacteriaceae bacterium | reverse complement strand
GAGCTTCTTCATCGCCCTTCTACTGCTCTTTGCCGCCTACGAGGTAGGGGGCGGAGCTATTCAGACATTGACGACAGGCGATATGCGCCAGGATGTCTCCCCGGTGTCCTTTGCGGTCATGATCGGCACGCTCGTTGTGAACATCATTGCCACAACCTTTGAGCGCCGTCAGGGCAAGAAGTATCAGAGCGAGGTCCTCACCGCTGACTCCAAGCACACGCTTTCAGATGCCCTCGTCTCCTCGTCAGTTATCATCGGCCTCATCTTCGTTCAGGCGGGCTTCCCAATTGCGGACCCTATCGCCGCGCTTGTTGTCACAGCAGCCATTGTTGTCACGGCGATTGACGTTCTCAAAGACGTTCATGCAACATTCTCAGACACTGCCCGTATGCCCTCCGAGAACTTGCGCAGGTGCGCTCTTGGCGTGGATGGCGTGGTTGACTGCCACCACATCCGCACGCGCGGCCTTGCAAATGAGGTCTATGTGGACATGCATATCCTTGTCGACCCGGAGATTTCCATTCGGGAAGCCCATGCCATTGCCAATGAAGTGGAGCGTGTTATCAAGGCTCGTTTCCGCCAGGTGATGGAGGTCCTCGTGCATCTTGAGCCAGCAACTCAGGCAGAGCTCGCCGAGCCAGCCACCTATGAACCTTCTGCAGATGAGCGCGAATCAGGCTCTGTGGTGAACCAAAGCTCCTGAGGCTCGCACCGTATGCGCTGGATATGATGGTCTCGGCTGCCTTGCTGCGAAACGATACTCCTGGAAGCCCCCGGTTTCTGCAACCGCTCAGGCCAGCATGCGCGTTAGGGATTTTTCGCATAAAAAGGGAGAACCTGCCGTTTTGATTGAGGAGAGGAGGCAGGTTCTCGCAAGGAGGGATACGGCTTATCGCCGCTATGTTTGATTCGTAAACCGGGGGTAACGCTTTAACGAATCAGCCGTTTGGATTGGGGTTCCTTTCGGCAATTAGAAATATACCCGCCTTGCTTCCAAAATGCTTCCACATCACGAGAACGTCACAAATGCGACTAATTCCCTCCACAATTACCCTCATTTCTTGCAGGAATTGTGAAGACCTGACCGTTCGTCCTGCTAAATAGCTCGTTTTTATTGAGGGAAATACCCGGAAAGCATTCCATTCGAAACCGGTATGGCTTCGGCACGTGCCCCGTGTTTTGCCGGTCATTTGGGGGTTGTTTTGGACAGATGGATTGCGGGATAGTTGCCAGACCGATTTCGTGGAAAGAGGTCATGACATGGCAGTGCCAATAGTTTTGCAATCGAGAAACTCTATGAACAAAATCCCAGTCTTGCTCCTGCTTGCCACCTGCTTATCCTGTGCAGGCTGGTTTCTTTTCGCCCCACTCAGTGCCTGGGCGGCTTCTTCTCATGAGGAAACGCAAACGATAGTCAAAGAATCGCAAGACGGCTCGAAGCCCGCATTTCCTTCATCGATTTCCTACGATGAGGGTGGATATTCAGGAACCCTCTCCCGCGCTGACGTGGATTACGAGCCTCTTTACCAGCAGAGAACCCATGTCATCTCGCGCAGGGAACTGTTCAATGATCTTCCCTCGAAAGATATGAGTGCCCTGCCCCAGCAAAAGAGCTTCAGTGTTCCAGGTGCGGCAGATGATGGCTCGTGTGAACTCAGGCTTTCCAATGTGAGCTTTAGCGTACAAAAGCGCTCCTCCTCAGGTGTTCCTGTCAAATACCGAGCTTATGCTATCTATAGCGGAGAAGTGACTGTGCAGACCTGCAGCGGATATCGGGGCGTCGCAACGTACCGGGGAACCGTCTATGGAGATGAAGAAGGCTCATCTTCTGGCGATGGTGCTCCTGGAATCTTGGCATCAGCTCCCGTTGAAGTATCTGCACCCCGCAAATTCGACGCCTCGGGCTCAGACGAGGAGCTAGCATCAATTGATGGGACCCCTATGGGCCAAGGGGAGAGCGCAGATGCCGAAGGAGAAAACGGAGAGAACGCTCCTGGGGACTCTGCAGGGTCAAATGGCGCATTAGGGGCTACAGGAGTAGCGGGAAGCGGTCTCGGTGTGACTTCGGGAATAACGCCAATCACGCAAGATTCATCCGTGCCTCAGCCCCAATCTGAACCGCCACAAACGCACCATACTCTCTCCCTTGCTCTTGGTGCCGGCATCATTCTGCTTGTCTTGCTGGGAGCTTGTGGCTATATCGTTCAGCGCAGAAAGAGGCTCAATGCTCTGAGAGAGCGCATCAGGCTGAGCTAGCGGATCCAGCGATCCCGGAAATGCATTCAGACGAGTTTCCCTGGCCATGCTCAAACCAAAGTCTGTCGATGGACTAGAGGGTTTTCAGGAATTTCCCAAGAGAAGCTCTGCCCTGGGCAGTCCATTTGAAAACGCCCGCATCTTCTAGCACCTGGCCAAACGCCTTGCCTACGCTGCGCTCAATGAATGCATGAGCGTTCCGAGAGCCTGTCTCTTTGGCTTCCTGGGCAAGCTGTACAGCCCATTGAGCGTGCCGTGCGGTCAAAGGGGAAGCCTCGAGCTCGCGCTTGAATTTGAAGGCATTGAGGGGCTTATCTGTGTCGAGGACCTCTTGCAACATCTGTTCGAGGGCATCGAGCTCTGGAGCAAGGCGAGGAGGCAGAATGGCAAGCCCCATCACTTCGATAAGGCCTATGTTCTCGCGCTTGATGTGAAAGAGCGAAGGCCGGGGGTGAAAGAGGCCGAGAGGTCTGTCTGCTGTTGTTATGTTGCAGCGGAGGGCGAGTTGAAGAATATAGGTATCCTTCTGTTTACGCGCGATGGGGGTGACCGTGTTATGTGGTGTTCCGTCCTCGCTATGGCTGAAGATATTCGCCTCGGGATTATCGTAGTTTTGCCAGACCTCGAGGACGTGTGTTGCCGCCTGCACAATCTGCTCGGCATCTTTGCTCTCAAGCCGAATGACGGTAAGTGGCCAGTATACGATGCCAGCACTGACTTGCGGATAGCCGTCAAGTTCAAAATGCGTCTCTACAGGTGCATCGTCCATGGGAAAAGTCGTCCGACCGCCCTGGAAGTGGTCGTGGTTCAGGATGGATCCACCAACGATGGGGAGGTCGGCATTGGAACCGATGAAATAGTGGGGGAACCGGTCCACGAAGGCGATAAGGCGCCTGAAACAAGTCTCGTCGATGTGCATGGGGCGGTGGGCCTTGCTCATTACGATGCAATGCTCGGGAAAATAGGCATAGGGCGAATATTGCAGCCCCCAAGGCTCTCCTTCGAGCACAAGCGGGATGATGCGCAAGTTCTGCCGCGCAGGGTGTGCTCCCGCCGCATCGGTTTCGAAACGCCCGCTGTACCCTTCGTTCTCCATGCAGATTTGGCAGCGGGGATAGGTGATATCTGTCTGGGAAGGAGCGTGGTGTGCAGCGGCGGCGATGGCACGGGGGTCTTTCTCAGGCTTCGAGAGATTGATGGTGATATCCAACTCACCCCAGAGCGTGGCTGCCTTCCATTTGCGGTTGCGAGCTATTGCGGATTTCCTCACATAACGGGCATCGACGCTCAGGCGGTAGAACCAACTTGTCGCAAGCGCAGGATCAAGTGCTTCGAGGTCGTGGAAATGCGCGGCCAGTTCAGACGGCCTTGGCATGAACATGCCCATAATACGGGTAGCAAACTGGTCTTCTTCTTGGAAGCTTGCATCGGAATTGAGTCTGCCTGTTTGCTTGGCGATGGCAGTCAGCGTATCGAGCAATTCATCTATGGAAGGAGTGCCTTCTTTTTCATACTCTGATACGTCTCGGGAAAAAGGCAGGTAAAAGCTCTTCTTCTCACAGCCTGTGAGACCGAGCATTTCGAGCAATGCGTTTCGCGCCCAGCTCTCATCTTCCGGAGCGATAAGCCCACAGTCGAGGGCGTAGTCGACAAATTGGTCAATGACGTTCATATGTGCTCCCGCAAGATGTGTGCTCCCTGTCCTCCAAGCTGAAGCAGGCGGCATGCTCCCGTTCCCATATGACGGTCCATGCGCTCGCAGAAAGAATCGATAAGACCAATAGGGACGTAGGCCTGAATACTACCGCCAAAACCGCCTCCGTGGATGCGAAAGGCGCCTTTTCCATCCAAGATGAGGTCTGCGAGGGCAAGGGCGACCATGGCGGGCTGGCTGTCTGGGGATGCCGAAATGTTCTGGAGATAATCGGATGAGGACCGTCCCGAGGCGCGAGTCGCCGCGAGATATGCGTCGATATCACCAGCTTCGAGGGCAGAGATCCTGCGTTTCACAAGTTCGCGTTCACGGAAAAAGTGCAAGGCTCTGAGCGCAATGCGGTCGCCGAGGTCTGTCCTGAGTTGATCGAAACCTCCGAAAAAGTCCGTCTCGTCCACTTCGCCGAGAACGTTTTTGCCAAAATGACGTGCCGCTGCGCACATGTCATCGGGAATCGAGGCAAAGTCTGCGGTAGCATCGCTATGGCTTTTCCCAACGTCGATGAGGCAGACGGCATAGCCGTGGTCTTCGAATGAGAAGCGCACGGGGCGAATATATGGCAGCTCCCGGTTAGAAAAATCGAGGGCAGAGATTCCGCCCGCCATGATTGCGGACTGGTCGAGGATCCCGCAGGGCTTGCCAAACCAATTCACTTCCGCTTCAAGCCCAAAACGGGCAATATCTTGAGGTGAGATGCGGTCTTGGGCAAAAAGGGCGTTGACCATGCAGCCGATGAGGCATTCTACGGCCGCAGAAGACGACATGCCCCCACCAACAGGGAGGTTGCTCGTCAGTTGAAGGTCGAATCCGTGTATGCCAACACCCTGTCGAGCAAAGCATGCGCATACGCCTCGCACGAGCGCTGCTGTCGTGTTGAGCTCTTCTTTCCGAGCTTCTGTCCAGTTCTTGTCTGTATCGAGCTCAATGAGAATAGGGGAGCAGGCATCGCTTGCCACGCGGATGGCGTCCATGCCGTTTGGCGCTCCCATGCCACTTACCCCTTCGGCAACGGTTGCGGCGAGTACGATGCCCCCTTGATGGTCCATATGATTTCCTGCCAGCTCGGTTCTGCCTGGCGCAAAAGCGTGAAGACGCTTTGCCTCAGAAGAGAAAAGCGGCGGTGTGAACAATGCTTCTTGAGTCATGGGTATGGTTTTCCGGGTCCTTCGAGTTTACTATGGCAGGCTACTGAACGCCCTTGTTCGACGCGCGCATATATTCAAGCGCGCGGCGGAAATGGTCCAGCTCAGCAGTTGTCCAGGTGCTCGTGTCATCAGATGTGAGCAGGCAACCACCAAAGCAGGCGTCGCCCGTGAGGAGAATCTTGCGCTCATCTTCGGAAAGCTTGGTGGCGGAACCGAGGAAGACAACATCCGGGTCGTTCAGGAACATTCTTCCATTGAGTGGAGCTCTGCCTACCGTATTGGAGAGGCTCCGCTTTGTTGAAACTCGTTCGCGGTGGAGCAGGCGCATCCACGGCTTATCATCCCAGTCGGGTCCCACATCGCACCCGATACGGCAATAATGGACCTTGCCGAAGGCAGAGGCGAGTGGCACTCCGCACCCAATCAGCAGTGCGTCTTCTCCTGCCGCTTCGGTGAGCAGGTCCATGGCATCTGCCATGAGCTGTCCACGGTTAAGTCCGTCGTGTTCCACCATGCAGGCTGCGTAGAGAAAATCAAGCTT
>CADBRF010000105.1 GCA_902796975.1 uncultured Coriobacteriaceae bacterium | reverse complement strand
TTCTTGGGCTCGGTGCCGAAGAAGTCGCTCGAATCGAAGCGGTTGAAGATGCCGTCGATTATCTCCAGGCGGTCGCGCACCAGCTTCGCGGCCTGCTCGACGCCGTCGAAGCCGTCGCCCTTGTAGTGGGTGTAGGTCTTCACGGCCTCGTTCAGGTACTTCTTGATGCCGATGTAGTCCACGATGAGGCCGCGCGCCTTGCCCTCGAACACGCGGTTCACACGCGAGACGGCTTGGATGAGCGAGTGCTTCTGGATGGGCTTGTCGATGTAGATGGTGTCAAGGCTCGGCACATCGAAGCCGGTGAGCCACATGTCCACGACGATGGCGATCTTGAAGTTCGAGCGGTCGTCCTTGAATTGCCGCGCAAGCTCCTTGCGGTCCTCGTCGGTGCCCAGCATGTCGTACATTGCCTTGGGGTCATCCTTGCCGCGCGTCATGATAAGTTTCACGCGCTCGATGGGCTTGATCTTCGCCGCCTCTTTCTCGCTTAAGCCTTCGACGTCTCCCTTGCCGATCTCGCCCCACTCGGGGCGCAGCGCGATGATGCGCGTGTAAAGGTCGTATGCGATGAAGCGGTTCGAGCACACGAACATCGCCTTGCCGCGAACCGTCGCGCCCTCGGCCACGCGCGTCTCGTAGTGCCTCACGAAGTCGGCGGCTACGGCATCCAGGCGGTCGCCGTCACCGAGGATGACGTCGAGTGTGGTAGAAGCCTTCTTGGACTCCTCAATCTGGTGAAGATTGGCCCCACGTCTCTCACATTCGACGTAGTAGTCCTCGATTTCCTGCACACGTGAGCTGTCGAGGTTCACCTTGGCGGCACGTCCCTCGTATACCAGGTTCACGGTGAAGCCGTCGCGCACCGACTCGACCATCGTATAAGCGTCTACGATGTCGCCGAACACGGCGAGCGTGTCGTCAATGGGCGTTCCCGTGAAGCCGACGTAGGTCGCGTTGGGCAGCGAGTCGTGAAGGTAGCGGGCGAAGCCGTATTTGGTGTAGACGCCCGTGTCGGTCACCCGCGTCTGCTCGTCGAGGTTCGTCTGCGAGCGGTGCGCCTCGTCGGAGATGCACACGATGTTGGCACGGTCGCTCAGAAGCGAAAGCCCCTCTGTGAACTTCTGGATGGTCGTAAGATACACGCCGCCGCTCTGCCTGCCGCCGAGCCGTTCCTTTAGCTTCTCGCGCGACTCGATCTGCACGACGTCGCTGTCGCCGATGAACTCCTTGGCGGACGTGAACTGCCCGGCCAGCTGGTCGTCCAGGTCGGTGCGGTCTGTGATGAGCAGGATGGTCGGGCTTTCCATCTCCGGGTCGCGCATCAGCATGCGCGTCAGGAACAGCATTGTGTAGCTCTTGCCGCATCCCGTGGTGCCGAAGTAGGTGCCGCCCTTTCCGTCGCCGTGCGGCTTCATGTGGAGCTTGATGTTGTGGTGCAGCTTGGTCGCCGCGAAGAACTGCGGTGGCCGCGCAATTATCTTCGTCTCGTCGTCCTGCTGCAGAGCATCTGGGAAGAAGATGAAGTTCTTCACCAGAGCGAGCAGTCTGTCCTTGCGAAGAAGCCCCTCTATGAGCGTGTAGAAAGCCTCGACGCCCTGCGTCTCCTCGTCGCCTTCCTCCACCTGACGCCACGTGTTGAAGAACTTGTACGGGGCGTAGATGGAGCCGTACTTGCTGTTAACGCCGTCGCTCAGGATGGTGAAGGCGTTGTACGACATGAGGCGCGGGATGTCGCGTGCGTAGCGCACGGCTACCTGCTCGTAGGCCGCATGCGTGTCTGCGATGTCGTTGGCCGGGTTCTTGAACTCGAAGACCACGATGGGAAGGCCGTTGAGGAATATGACCGCGTCGGGTATGCGGAGCTGCCGCTGCTTTACCTCGAATTGATTCACTACGCGGAAGGTGTTGTTGTCGTAGTTCTCGTAGTCGGCGAGCTCGATGTGAATGTCACTCTTGTTCGGGTCGTCCCGCTTGAGATCGAACCCGTCTGCAAGGAGCCGAAGGAATGCGCGGTTGGTCTCGTAAGGCGTGTTCTCTGTCGCACGGACACGCGCCTCAATCTTGGCAATCTCCGTGTCGGAGAGGTCGGGATAACGCCTGATGAGGTAGAGATAGAAATCATCGATGATTAGCACTTCATCCTGCTCGCGGTGAAGCTCGCTGCCAGGACAGTAGATGTAACCCATCTCGAACTCATCGCCCGAGAGCACGTCCATGGCTATCTCTTCGAGGTCGCCCTCGTAGAACTTGATGTAGGCGTATTGATAGGAACCGGCCATGACCTACACCTGCTTCCGTTCCCATGGTGCGAAAGGCTCGTTTAGCATACCGTGCTTCTTGAGGTAGGCATCGTAGGCGTCGCCTTCCAGAATCTTGTCGTAGGTGCCGCTTACGGTATGAATCTTGGCTGTATTGCTTATCCCTGTGAGAAAGTCTCTGAAATCCGGGTTGATGCTCGAAAGCCTGTCTACGGTTGACCAGTCGAGCGCATCGTGCGTCTGCGCTTGGAAGAGGATTTCGCTCTGCTCGGCATGCTCGATGTCGAGGCGTATGATGCCGATGCCGAAAGCGCTCGAAAGCCGCTGCAGGTCGTCGAGGAAGTCGGAGTCGCTCGAAATAGAGGGTGCAACAAGGTAGCCTTCGTTCGCCCAGCTCGAATTAGAGACCGCTTGGAAAAAGTACTCGCGCAGGTGGCTCGTGGTCAGGCTCTTCTTCAGCTCGAACGAGAAGATGCGGTATGGGTTCACGCGGAGGGTATCCTGCAGCTGGATCGTGCTCGCCTCAAAGTCCTTGAACGGGAAGTAGACGCCCACCATATCCGGGTGCGTCCACATGTCGGCGTTCTTCGACTTCTTGGACGATTTCTCCTGGTAGATAGTCTTCGCGTAGCAGCGGAAGTGCGGGTCGCTGCGGACGTAGGTCGCGAGGAGTGGATGGAGGTCGCGCTCGTTCCATTGTGGCTTCGGTGCCTTCTTGGTGGGCGACGGCTTGTCGCTCCCGTCGCTTACGTCGTCGCTCGCAACCTCGACCTGGTTCACGCCATAGCTCAGAGACTTGAGCCCGAAGAGCACGGGGTGTTTGCTGAGCTGCAGGAAGTCGGAATCGGAGCCGTCCTTGATGTCCGTGTAGAGCTGCGCCTGGATGGACCGCCAGGGCGTCTTGCCCTTCGAGCCGACCTTCTCGGCTATGCCGAGCGAGTTCGCCTCCTCCCAGATCTGCTCTGCGCTCATCGGCTTCTTGGTCGATTGCAAGACGTCGCGAGCTAGGTCGCGGAAGCTGTATCCGATCATCGTGCGGCCCCCTCGCTCGAAAGCCTATCCATGAGGCACATACGCAGGTATGCCGAGAAGCTCATGCCGGAGAGCTTCGCTTCCTCAGCGGCAGCATCGCGTAGGTTGTCGGGAATCCTGATTGTGGTCGAGTGCATGTCGCCGCCAGAGAGATAGGTCTGTATCTCTGTTCGGTCAGCGCCACGGTTCACAAGCTCGCGATACGTCATAATCGTCTCCTCAGCATGTGCGTTACAAATGAATACATATTATCATGCAGGCCCCTGCATCGAAATGGCGCCGCCTAGCATTCGGCTCACGGTCGCAATGCTCTGCCTTTCGAGAGACTTATGTGTTCATATCGTCGTTAAAAGTCAAGAATGTCTTCAAATCTGCAAGCGAAAAGCGTATTATTGTGGACGCGTCACAAAAATATCGATTTGGTTTGCAATATTGAGCTCGAATCGCTAGAGAAGGGGGTACGCAATGCTACTAACGTTTACTTTCAAGAACTTCGGTCCATTTCGCGATGAGGCCACGTTCGACATGCGTGCCATCAAATCCTACAAAGAGCATTTGATCCACTGCGCCGAGCTATACGGTAAGCAGAGTGTGCTTAAGGTCGCCGCGATGTTCGGCGCCAACGCATCCGGCAAGTCCTCCTTCGTCGACGCGTACTACTATTTCTCATCCATCGTCAGGGATTCGTTTGCGCACGGCTCCGAGGGAAAATCGGAGGCTCAGGGCGAAATCGGCTTGCCCAACAGTAGGGTTCCCGCCATCCGCAGGTTTTACCGCCCGTTCAGGTTCTCTGCTCCCGACGAAGATAGGCTTACGGAGTTCGACGCGACGTTCGCTGCCGAGGATGGTGAGTACCGCTACGGCTTCTCGTATGATGCGAAGCACATCGAGAGCGAGTGGCTCTACTTCTACCGTGATGGCGGTGCGCGCGCTACCGTGATTCTCGAGCGCAACTCATCCGATGACGAAGAGCCAATCAGGTTCGGTGCGTCCTTGCGCCGCGAGGCGAGAAAGTACGCGAAGGACATCCCTGCAGATGTGCTTGCACTTTCGTTCTTCGATGGCGTGGCACTCAAGACCGATGCGTTCAGAAACGCATCCGATTGCGTGTTGTCCGTGCTTCCGCTGCCGCCCATTGGCTGCGGCACGCTTTCCAATACGCTTATCCAAGATCTGTTCTCGCAGGATTTCGACGAGGCGAAGGAGCGCGCGTTGTTGAAGTTTCTCGAAGGAATCGACATCGAGATCAAAGGCTTCCGCGTAAAGCAGAACGGCGAGGGCGAAGACGTCGATGTATTCACCGTCCATACAGGTCCCGATGGGAAGGATTACGAGGCTCCTATCGAAATTGAGAGCGAGGGCACGCGAAAGCTCATCGGCATGTATTGGTACCTGAACACGGCGCTCACGAGAGGTGCCACGCTGATTCTGGACGAGATGGACTCCGAGCTTCATCCGCTCATCACGCACTACCTTGTGAAGCTCTTCCACATGGGGGGCTCGAAGGGCCAGCTAATCTTCACGACGCACGACCCGACGCTGCTTGACAAGAAATACCTCAGGCGAGACCAGATTTGGTTTGCCGACAAAGACGGCACTGGAGTGTCGACTTTGAGGTCGCTGTCGGAATACAAGGTGCGCAACGACGCCGATCTGCGCTCCTCTTATCTTGGTGGTGCCTACGATGCCGTCCCAAGCCTCCGTCAAGCCCTTTGGGGAGCCGAATAGCATGGGCACAGATGATCTCTTCCACAAGCGCAAGAAACTCACGGAGCGCAAGGCTGGCAACCGCAAGCCCAAGGCGGATTCGTATCTCATAGTCACGGAGGGTGAGCAGACCGAGCCGAACTACTTCGAGGGCCTAGCAAAAAGCGTGCGAGAGGCATGCTCTGGCGGCAGAATTGACGTTCCCAGCTTCGACATAAAGGGCGAAGGCAGAAACACCGTCTCGCTCGTCAGAGAGGCTGCCCGCATCTACGACCTTCCAGAGAACAACTACCAGCACGTTTGGGTCGTCTTCGACAAGGACGACTTTGGCGATTTCGATGAGGCAATTGAGCTGGCGGTAAATTGTGGATTCAACGTCGCGTGGAGTAACCAGAGCTTCGAATACTGGCTGTGCCTGCACTTCGACTACTTGGACGAGGCGCTCGACCGCAGCCAGTTTTGCTCAAGGCTGTCATCCATCTTCAAACGCAGACGAATCGACTCTGCTGGCTACCGCAAGAACATGCCGAACATCTACGAGCTGGTTACTAAACATGGCGATGTTGATCACGCGATAGAATTTGCCAAGAAGAGAAGGCAGGAGTTCGAGGAATGCTTTGGCGCCGACTCCAAACGTTCCGATTGGGACCCATGCACAACGGTTGATCTGCTTGTTGCGGAGTTGAATGCTTATCTGCAGTAGCTGTCTAGCGGCTTGAGCTTAATAACAAACCTGAAGCAGCAGATTCAATTGAACGTGCTGCGCCGCAACAGACGGGACAGCGCTCACGCACAACGCTTCCATACTTGCAGCGTTTAAGATTTCTTTGCCGCCTGCGCTGCAGCAGCGGTCATCCGGCTGGCACCACACGCCACCAGGCAGCCACCCCCAGCGGCGGCCACCAGGGGCCGTCACGGCCTCGCAGGCACCCTCTACCAGGCGATGACCTCCATGATCGCCACCGCCGCGATTACATGAAGTTCATTCATTTAACAACGTTGTCAGAAAGATTGTTAAAAGAATGCGCAGGCAGATAATCCAATCACCAAGCTTTGGAACTCATGCGGTTTCGGAGCTGTTAATAAGAGTCGGCAACGGTGCCCGCCTGTTTCCTCAACCCGTCCGCCCGGACCATGGCTTTCTTCTTGTTTACTCTGCGCCACTTCATGCGATACCTCCATGCGGGCATGATGGCGGAAAAGCCAATGAACACCTTCTCCCGAATAATCCGCGCCACGCATCGTCAACGACCGCTATTTCACTGCCGTTTACGGCGTTCACAAAAACAACGTATTGGTTATTCACACCCCATTCACACCCTGAGAGCGTTTTCGAGGCTAGAAACAAAAAAGCAGGTCAACCATTTATATCGGTTGACCTGCGGTTTTAGTGGTCGCGGGGGCCGGATTCGAACCGACGACCTTCGGGTTATGAGCCCGACGAGCTACCAGACTGCTCCACCCCGCACTATGACGGAAATCCTCTTCAGTTTTCAATGCTG
>CADBRF010000104.1 GCA_902796975.1 uncultured Coriobacteriaceae bacterium | reverse complement strand
GTGGTTCATGCAGGGGCCGGAATCGAAGCGCTGGCAGGTTCTCGTTGACCTCGAAGGAGTACTCGCGACCCAGTATGCCGTGTTCAGAACGCGTCTCGGCGATTTCAGACAGCAGCCTGGCAATGTGGATGCGGTTCACGACCTGCGCGTATCGATAAGAACGCTTCGCTCTCTCGTGGAGTTTTGCAAACCCTTCCAGCTGAAGAAGCAAAATACCTTCATGCAAGTTTCTCTCCGCGACATCGTGCGCGAGCTCTCCGCCCTCCGTGAATACGATGTCCTACTCGACAAGCTGCGCGACACTTCTCTCACCGAGGCACCTGATGGGGTATATGAACAGTCGCTTGTCGAAGCCGTAGCCCTCGAGCGGACTGCCGAAAGCCTTCGCGTGCTGCAGACGTTCTCAGACAAGGACACTGTGAAGGTGCTCTCTCAACTCGACACCGCTTTCGACCAGGTGAAATGGCGCGAGTCCGTTGAATCAGCTGGGCTTTCCAGAGAAGATGTCCGCGCTCGGTTTTTGGAGATCGTCGCGGCGTATGAGGAGCAAGAGAAGCAGACCGACTACCGTGATGCGGAAGCGGCGCACAGCCTTCGCAAAAACGCCAAAAAGGTTCGCTACGATGCAGCGGCATTCGGAAACATGCTCAATATGGATGCCGCAGAGACCGCTTCGCGTATGAAAAAGGCTCAGAACAAGCTTGGAGACCTCTGTGACGCCCGCGTCAACCAAGGCATTGTCACACGTTTCATGGACCGAGACCTCTCGTCACTTGCAAAAGAACAGGCTCAGGCCTTCTTCGACCAGCAGAATAGCTGGGAAAAGAGCATTCTCGCAGACCTCTGCCCAGCTGAAGACGAATAAGGGACCGAGTTTGTAGCAGCTCGTACAAGTTGCCGGATTTCTCGTTCCTTGCATAAAAGAATTCCCTGTCCTCGGCTGCTGTCGAGAACAGGGAATGTGCTTTTAGATATGACTGTGGGCTTTGTTCTTAACGCCCGAAAGGCTGGAGCGCGTTCCTACTCCTTGATACCATCCGTCTGACGGATGAGCTTGCGCTTAATCTTGCCGCCAACCGTCTTGGGAAGCTCATCCACATACTCCACGATGCGCGGGTACTTGTAGGGCGCCGTTGTCTTCTTGACGTGGTTCTGGAGCTCCTTGGTGAGCTCGGGACTCGGCTCGTAACCCTTAGCCAGCACGATGGTTGCCTTCACGACCTTGCCGCGAATGGGGTCTGGAGCTGCGGTAATCGCGCACTCCACAACCGCGGGATGAGCAACAAGCGCGCTCTCAACCTCGAAGGGCCCGATACGGTAGCCGGAGCATTTGATGACGTCGTCGTTGCGGCCGACGAAATAGTGATAGCCGCTGGAATCGCGCCAGGCCATATCGTGGAGGTTGTAGTACTCCCCTCCCACAGCTTCCTTGGTGCGATTCTCGTCGCCGAAATAGCCCACGAACAGACCCGGCGGGTAGGCGTCCTTGAGGTGCGTGATGCAGATAGCGCCCTCTTCGCCGTCTTCAACCTCGTTGCCATCGTCGTCGAGTAGCTTTATGTTGAGAAGCGGGCTCGGCTTGCCCATGGAACCAGGCCTGGGCTCAAGCCAGGGGAACGTGGCGAGCAGAACAGGGCCTTCAGACTGGCCAAAACCCTCGCGAATCTTCTTGCCCGTGAACTTCTCCCACTGGATGGTGACCTCCGCGTTGAGGGGTTCACCTGCCGTGGCGAAGTTCTGAATAGACGAGAGGTCGTATGCTGCGACGTCTTCCTGGAGCATGAAACGATACATGGTGGGAGGCGCGCAGAAGGTGGTGAGCTTATAATCCTGCATCACCTTGAGAAGCTTGGCGGGGATGAATTTCTTCATGTCGTAGCAGAAGACGGTAGCGCCGCAAATCCACTGGCCGTAGATCTTGCCCCAGCCGAACTTAGCCCAGCCGCTATCGGTGACGCTCATGTGGCGCTTGTTTTCCTGAACCTGCTGCCAGTACTTGGCAGTGATGATGTGGCCAAGCGGGTGGCGGAAGGTGTGCATGACGGCCTTGGCGTTGCCCGTCGTGCCCGAGGTGAAGTAGATGAGCATGATATCGTTGATGGTGGTTGCCGCATCCCCCGTGGGACGGGTCCACTCTTCAGACTCGTTGGCGATGAGGTCGTTGAAGGAGAGCCAGCCCTCACGCTCGCCGGCAACGCAGACGCGCTTCTCAATCGAAGGCGCATCCGGAAGCGCCTGCTCAGCCTGGGTGCAGACGTAGTCATCGTTCACGCACACGAGCATCTTGACGTTGCACTGGTTTGCGCGGTAGGCAATGTCCTTCTTGGTGAGCTGGATGGTGGCGGGAATGATGGTGGCGCCAATCTTGCAGAGCGCCGTTGCAACGACCCAGTACTCCCAGCGACGGCGAAGGATGCACAGGACGATGTCGCCCTTCTTGATGCCCAGCTTGACAAAGGCATTTGCCGCTTTGTTGGAGAGGCGGGAAATATCCGTGAAGGTGAATTCACGGTAGTTGCCATCGTCATCGGTCCAGACGAGGGCCTTCTTCTCCGGCTCGACGCGGGCCCATTCGTCAACGACGTCGTAGCCGAAGTTGAAGTTCTCCGGCGCATTGATGGTGAAATTCTCGAAGAAGTCCTCGTAGGAATCGAATTCAATACGGGGACAGAACTTTTTCAGCAGGTAATCCACGGTATTCTCTCTTCTGCGGTGTGAGAACTCTTGGCCTCGTGCAGCCGCGTTAGTTATTGTTGGGGTGCTCTTCCATGATGAAGGTGAGGAAGGTTGTGGGCTCATCGCCAGCACAGCGCTGCCCATGGAGGTGGGTCGGGTTGAAATAGACCGAATCACCCTTGTTGAGCGTCATCTCGACCTCATCGAAGGTGAGGACGAGCGAACCCTCGAGGACATAGTTGAACTCCTGACCCGCATGGGTGACGAGCGCTGCGGGAGGCTCGTTGGGGTCAAGCGTCACGAGGAGAGGCTGCGTGATTTTGTTGGCATAACGCCATGCGAGATCCTCGAAATGGTAGCCAGGGAGACGGTCTACCTCGCGACCCGTTCCAGCGCGAACGACCTGATAGGTATCGAGGTGAGCCTGCTTGCCGGTGAGAATCTCCGTGAACTCGACGCCGAACATCGTGGCCATATGATAGATTGCAGAAATCGGTACGTCGGCGCCCGTCTCTTCCCAAGATACGTACGTGGGTAGATCGACGCCTAGCTCCTTGGCCATTTCTTCGCGAGTTACATCGCACGCCTCGCGCAGACCTTCGATACGTTCGCCTATTTCGCTGAAATCCATTGGCACGGTGGTCTCCTTTCGATGGCAACACATAAGCTCCAAGTATAGGTTGCCAAGCACAGACTAGCGCGAGAAACCACCACCGCCTCCGCCAAAGCCGCCGCCTCCGCCGCCGGAGAAGCCGCCGCCTCCGCCAAAGCCGCCAGAAGAACTGCTCGATTCCGCAGCCGCCACAGCGTCTTTCGCCGAACTCAGTGTGTTGTCGAAAGCGCGACCGAAGAAATCATTGCTCGCTGCCGCATTCGCATATCCAACGTAGTAGGGGTTGTAGTACCAGTAATAGGAACCGGCGAAATCCGGATC
>CADBRF010000103.1 GCA_902796975.1 uncultured Coriobacteriaceae bacterium | reverse complement strand
CGTGCAAGAAGCTGTTCTTCAGGTGGTTGTCACCATTAATTCGTATCTTTCCAACTATGTCTTGATCATCCTGCTCATCGGTTTGGGCCTCTTCTTCACGATCAAGACTCATGCGGTGCAGTTCCGCTGCTTTGGCGAAGGCATGCGCCGCGTCTTCGGCGGTTTCTCGCTGCACGGCGGTAAGGGCAAGGGTGGCATCAGCTCTTTCCAGGCACTGGCAACGGCTGTCGCTGCGCAGGTTGGCACGGGCAATATTGTCGGCGCATGCGGCGCAATTCTCCTGGGTGGCCCTGGCGCGATCTTCTGGATGTGGCTCATCGCCCTGCTTGGCATGTCAACCAACTATGCCGAGGCGGTGCTTGCTCAGAAAACCCGTCAGGTCGATGAAGATGGCAACGTCCATGGTGGTCCTGTCTACTATATCCGCACCGCATTCACGGGCAAGGGTGGCAAGTTCCTCGCCGGCTTCTTCGCGGTCGCCATCATTCTCGCCCTTGGCTTCATGGGTTCCATGGTCCAGTCCAACTCCATTGCGGCAACGATGAATACGGCTTTCAACATCCCCACCTGGGTTATTGGCCTCGCTGTTGTCATCGTGGGTGGCTTCATCTTCATCGGCGGTGTTACCCGCATTGCAAGCGTCACGGAGAAGCTCGTGCCTCTCATGGCGGTCATTTACATCCTCGGCAGCATCGTTCTCCTTGTCATGAACTGGCAGAACATCATCCCAGCTTTCGAGCTCATCTTCTCCTGCGCTTTCAACCCGCAAGCTTCGGTTGGCGGTGTCACCTTCGGCATCATCGCGGCCCTTTCCCAGGGCGCCAAGCGCGGTCTCTTCTCCAACGAAGCTGGTATGGGTTCCACGCCTCATGCGCATGCCATGGCGAAGGTTGCCGACCCGCATGACCAGGGCGTTGTCGCAATGATTGGGGTCTTCATCGATACCATCGTCGTCGTCTCCATGACTGCTCTCGTGGTTATCTCCGTGCTCTACTGCGGCAATGGCCCGCTGGCAATCGATGCGACGGGTGCAGCTGCTGGTCTCGACAAGACCAACATGGCCCAGGCTGCCTTCGGCGCCTTCTTCGGCGAGGGCTTCGGCAATGCCTTTGTTGCTATCTGCCTGCTCTTCTTCGCCTTCTCCACGATCATCAGCTGGAATCTCTTTGCTCGCCTCAACGTCGAGTATCTCTTTGGCAAGAAGGGCGTTCTCCCGTTCTTCATCATCGCCCTCATCTTCATCTTCATGGGCTCGCTGCTCTCCAATGACCTCGTTTGGGAGCTCGCCGACATGTTCAACCAGCTCATGGTCATCCCCAACGCGATCGCGCTCATTGCTCTCTCCGGCGTTGTAACCAAGAGCGCGCTTTCCCATCACGGCGGCAAGGAAGCCAAGGAGCGCATCGCTGCCGAGGCTGCTGCTGGCGAAGTGATGGAAGAGAAGTTCTATGAGGATATCGAGAGCAAGTAATAATCGGTTAATCTCTCATTAATAGAAACTGTTCGGGGCGCGTTGGGATTTTCTCCCACGCGCCCTTTTGTTGGTTTGCTCCGCAGAACCATAGAAAGGTCTTTTGCGAATTTGTCTCAGCGCGTTTTTACGACCTTGAACTGCAAGAATGGGGAGTTGGCGTGTCAGAATGCAGTTCTTTGTGCGCATCAGAACTGTGCACATTACCGCAGGTATATCAGGTATTGTTTCAAAATTTAGCTAGCACTGTTTAGTAGTAATATAGAAGAACACGGAGAGAAGAAGAATCAGCGAGGGGAGGTCCCGCGTATGGCGGAGCAAGCAGCAGCACGCAAAGGCGATAGCATCTGGTCGGTCACGTTCGTTGTTCTATGTTTTATCAGTCTCTTTCAGAGCATCGGCCAGTTCATGATGAACACCATTCTCCCTCTTTATGCGGATAGTTTTGGTGCTACGCCGACAGTTGTGGGCATTGCCGTGGGCTGTTTTGCCATCACCGCCTTGCTCACGCGTCCTTTCGCCACGCCTGCGTTCGACAGCTTCTCAAAGAAGAAAATCTTCTTCTGCGCCATCTTGCTGGTCATGGTCTGCTCGTTTCTCTATGGATTCGTGCGCAGCGTGCCCGCTCTTATCGCAGTGCGTATGCTCCATGGTTTTGCCATGGGCTGTACCGGGCCT
This sequence comes from uncultured Coriobacteriaceae bacterium, assembly GCA_902796975.1. Lineage (GTDB taxonomy): Bacteria > Actinomycetota > Coriobacteriia > Coriobacteriales > QAMH01 > CADBRF01. The sequence continues at coordinate 5,675 of CADBRF010000103.1, read as the reverse complement.
CTTGCCCTTGCTCTTGCAACTGAATCGCTTCCGCCTTCCCACCTTGGCCGCGGCATAAGCATCTTCTCGCTTGCCATGACTGTCGCTCAGGCTCTTGGTCCGGCTTTGGGCTTGTGGCTCATAGACGCTGTGGGCTTCATCTGGACCTTCCGCATTGCGGGTATCTCAATGATTGTCGCCGCAATTCTGATTCTCTTCATCAAAGAGAGGCCAAATCCGCTCAGACCTCCCTATAAGATCGAGTTCAAGCGCATCATCGCGGTGGGTGCAATACCTCCGGCATTGCTGACTTGCATTTTCTCCTCATGCAATACGAGTGTGATGTCATTTATCGCCCTCTATGCGAATGCCCTTGGTGTTGCGGGCATCGGCGTCTACTTCGTCATTAACTCCATCCTCATGTTGGGTACGCGCCCGCTTTTCGGGAGGCTTGTTGATCGGTTCGGCTATCGGCCCGTCATCATTCCTGCCCTCATTGCTTTCGCTGTCGCTTTTGTGGTCATTGCCTACGCGCGCACGCTCGAGATGTTCATGGTCGCGGGCGTTATCACGGCATGTGGCTACGGTGCCTGCATCCCACAACTGCAGGCTCTCGCCATGGGAAGCGTCCCTCGTTCTCGCAGCGGCGCCGCCAGCGGCACACACTTCACCGGCCTTGATATCGCCATGCTCTTCGGGCCTATCATTTCGGGTTCGGTGGCGGAAACTTTCCACGGCATCACGGGTGATACCGTTGCCGGTTATTCGGATATGTATCTCGTAGCGGCGGCAGTCGTGGTCGCGGGCATTGTCCTTTTCTGTCTTCTCTACCCGCGCATGATGCGCAATATCGAGCGCGCGAACGAGATTAACCGGATAAATCGGGAAAAGCGCCTAAAGATCCGAAAAGAGCAGGAAGCTATCAACGCTAATACTCCCAAGGCCGACGAGTGATAGCGTAGATGCGTATCCCTGCGGAAGTTCTGCCATAAGTGCCTTTTGAGAGGCCATCCCAGGATAGGGAAGAGGGTATGTATCCCCGCACCTACCCTACCAGGGGATAAGGTTATAGCCCACTGCGGCGCAGGCGAGGGCGATGACAGCTCCCGCGATAACATCGCGAGGGAAGTGCACGCCACCAACCACGCGGACACAAGCCATGAGGACGCTTGCGATAAGTAGAAGCGCGCCAACCGTGGGGCTCCATACGAGCCAGGTTGTTGCAATCATGAACATCGAGAAAGTGTGTCTGCTGGGAAATGATTTCCCTTTCGTCTCCTTCTTGATGAGAGGGTCGATATCCAGCTGCTCGTAGGGGCGCTCGGCATTGACACCCCGGCGGAACAAAGTGACAAGGGCGAACGAGATGCCAGGCACGAGGATGCACCGCACCAAGAGCCCTGGCTCGAACAAGGCAAGCAAGACGAACAGGAGCGGATAGCAGATATAGCCGAGCAAGGTGAGCGCCTTGTTTGTGCCGAGCACGGCTGCGAGTGCGCGAGGCCGCGCCCGCAAGGGGGCAGCGAGACGCGTATATTCCTCGGCTGTCATCTGCTCTCCGCTGTCTTTCGGTTGCTCAGTAAGCCTCTAGCGCTTCTTCAGAACGCCGAGGAGGCCGCGGGCAAGACTGGTTCCCAATGTGCGGGACGCGCTCGAGAGAGCGGCTCCCGCTGCTTTCTCGAACATCTTCCGCTGCCGTTCCTGCTCCTTGAGTTCGCGTTCCTGCGCTTTCTGGCGTTCCTTCAAGTCGCGTTCATAGGCTTTCTGAGCTTCTCGCTCCAGCTTGGCCTCTTCCTGGGCACGTTTCTTCTCTTCTGCCTTGAGCTGGCGCTCGAGTTCGCGCTGGGCAGCCGCCTTCTCCTTTGCAGCTTGCTTCTCGGCCGCGATGCGTTCTTTCTCCGCTTGCTTTTCGGCGGCCTCACGCTCTGCTGCAGCTTTGGCCTCGGCCTCGGCTTTCTCAGCCTCCTCCTGGGCCTTCGCAGCACGTTCGTTGAGCAACTCGTAGGCGCTTTCGCGGTCTATAGGAGTCTCATACTTGGACATGAACTGGCCGTTGGCCACGAGGTACTGCTTGTCATCGGCGGGCGCGGCATCCATCGAGCAAGCGCAGGCAATGACATGCGCACGCTGGACGATGCTCGGAGCGCCCTTCTCGTCAAGGAAGCTGATGAGAGCTTCGCCCGTGCCCAGCTCTTCCATGACCTGGGCCGTGTTGAAGGCAGGGTTCTCGCGGAAGCTCTCAGCGGCAGCCTTGATGGCCTTCTGCTCAGCGGGCGTATAGGCGCGCAAGGCGTGCTGGACGCGATTGCCCAGCTGGGCAAGAACGTCGTCGGGAATATCGGTTGGGTTCTGCGTGATGAACCAGACGCCTACACCCTTGCTTCGAATGAGCTTGACGACCTGCTCGACCTTGTCGAGCAGCGCCTTGGGGGCATCATCGAAGAGCAGGTGAGCTTCATCGAAGAAGAAGCAGATCTTGGGCTTATCCAGATCGCCTGCCTCGGGGAGGAGCTCGTAGAGCTCGGAAAGCATCCAGAGCAGGAAGGTGGAGTAGAGCAGGGGGCTCTGGACGAGCTTAACGCAATCGAGGATGTTCACATAGCCCTTGCCATCGGTATCGCACTGGAGCCAGTCCCTGATATCAAGCGCAGGTTCGCCGAAGAAGATATCGCCGCCAGCATCTTCGAGCTGGAGAAGCGCGCGCTGGATTGCTCCCACGCTCTGGCGCGAAACCTGTCCATACGTGGCGGATAGCTCCTTGGCATGGTCGGAAACGTAGGTGATCATGGACCGCAGATCCTTGAGGTCGAGAAGGAGGAGCCCTTCATCGTCTGCAAGGTGGAAGGCGATGTTGAGTACACCTTCCTGCACGTCGGTAAGGCCGAGCAGACGGCTGAGCAAGGTCGGTCCCATCTCGGTGATGGTGGTGCGGACCGGCGTTCCCTGCTCGCCGTAGACATCCCAGAAGCGCACGGGGCAGGCGTGGAAATCGTAGTCGGTGACGCCGATGCCCTCCAGGCGCTTGACGAGCTTCTCGCTTGCCTTCCCTGCGATTGCCATGCCCGAGACATCACCCTTGATGTCTGCGAGGAAGGTGGGAATGCCGGCATCGCTCATGCTCTGGGCAATGGTCTTGAGCGTGACAGTCTTGCCCGTGCCAGTTGCTCCCGCGATGAGGCCATGGCGGTTTGCCATGCCTGGTAACAGACTCACATCCTCGTTGCCGTCGGAGGTCTTTGCGATGACGAGTTTGCCCTCGGTATACATAGCTATCCCTTCTCGCGAGCAGTCGCGTCCGCTCTCGGCGTTCTTATCTACGCCTGCAATTCTACGCTTGAATCCGGGCAAGAGATAGGGGAGAGCAATTGCCCGACTGTTGTAGAAGCTTGATGTGGCGTGCTGGATGGACCTTCAAGGGCTTCTTGTCGCACTTCGGGTCCAAATGAGTTCACATCATTTTCACACTTGTTATCCGCTTGGGCTTGTATGGTTTAAAACCCGCTCTTATAATGGGTATTCGCAACTAGTGGACATTTTGTAATAAGGGAGACATGCCATGCCACAACACAATCTTTCACGTCGGTCCTTCCTCGGCCTTGCCGGTGCAACCGCGCTCATGTTCGGTGCGGGCACTGCCCTGTCTGGGTGCTCATCCGGTTCAGGGTCCGCATCTGCTTCCGCATCGGCCTCTGCCTCTGCCTCGGCAAGTGCGATTAGCCTGAGCAGCGAAGTCGAAGAGCTCAACGTTGTCACGAACCTGAAGGACACAAAGATTGCCCCCATCGGCATCGCTCTCGAGCAGGACTATTACGGAGCAGAGAAGCTCAAGGTCAACCAGCAGCCCTTCGGCGGCGGCTTCCCCGAGATCATGCCTGCGCTCTCCAAGGGCACGGTCGATGTCGTTCCCTTTGGCTCCATCCCCAGCGCAACCTACATCGCCCAGGGCGATGACCTCGTCGTTTTCGGCGGTACCGTCCTCGATGGCTCCGAGTGCGTCACGCTTGCGGAGAACAAGGACAAGTACAAATCCGCAGAGGATTTCAAGGGCAAGAAGATCGCCTGCTTCCGTATGGAGACCGGCCATATGGCGATGAAATCCTGGCTGCGTCAGCAGGGTCTCAAGATTGGCGACAAGGAAGAGCAGCTCGAGAGCGGCGAAGCCGATGTGGTGTTTCTCCTGCTCGAGGGCTCCCAGGCAGAGGTCGAAGCTGTCAAGAAGGGCTCTGTTGACATGTGCTTCGTCAACTCTGGTTATGGCTTCGTTGCCTCGCAGGATCCGGCAGTCACCGTCGCATTCCGCCCCAACGAGCTCATCGGCCACGACTTCCCCTGCTGCCGTCAGACCACGAACCGCGATGCGTTCGAGAACAAGAAGTCGGCTCTCGTCAAATTCGAGATTGCCAACCTCCGCGCTCTCTGCGACATCAACAAGGACAAGGAAGGCACCATCGAGACGGTGACCAAGCTCTCCGACCAGTCCGCCGAGTACGTTGAGGCCACCATGTACTCCACTGACTCCTACACGGCGGCTATGAAGTTCGAGATGGACCCCATGACCGACGACGTCAAGGTCTTCTATGGCGACATGGTCGACAATGGCGATCTCCAGAGTGATGACAAGGACCTCATCCTCGACCATATGGACTCCCAGATCTACAAGACCGCGCTGCAGACCCTCATCGATCGCGGCGACGACAAGGAGTTCTACGAGGGTCTCATGAAGACCTACAACGAGCACAATACGCTCGGCATCTAGTATGTAACGTCAGAATGCGCCCGCTTAGGTGAGCGCATTTTCCATGTCTGCAGGTGGTCTATGCCTTCTATCGAATTCAAGCATGTCGACTTCTCGTATGTCGACAACAAGGAATCCTACCTCGCGCTCGAAGACATCAATGCCCGTATCGAGGATGGCGAGTTCCTCTGTCTCATCGGCCATTCCGGGTGCGGCAAGTCGACGATGCTCAATCTTCTCGCAGGGCTTTCTATGCCCTCGAAAGGCGAGGTTCTCATCGATGGCAAACCGGTAGAGGGCCCTGGCTTGGACCGCTCCATCGTTTTCCAGAACTACTCGCTTTTTCCTTGGCAGACCGCCGTAAAAAACGTCATGTTCACGCTTATGAAAGCGCATAAGGAACTCACGAAGGATGAAGCCCGTGAACGCGCGCTCGAGCTCCTCGACCAGGTGAACGTCAAAAGCGCGGCAAATCGCTATCCCTTCCAGCTTTCGGGTGGCATGCGTCAGCGCGTTGCCATCGCACGAGCCCTGGCAATCGATGCCCCCGTTATGCTGCTCGATGAACCCTTTGGCGCGCTTGACCCCATGATTAGGGGCAAGCTCCAGAAACTGCTCGTCGACCTTTGGCAGCAGTCCTGCTGCAAGACCGCCGTTTTCGTCACGCACGATATCGACGAGGCGCTCATTCTCGCCGACCGCATTGCGTTCATGGGGCAGCGTCACATTATCAAGACCTTTGACCTGCCTCGCGATCGAGTGCGAGATGCAAGCTCCTTGTACGACAACAAGGAAGTCCGTGCCATCAAGGATGAGGTGCTCGAGCTTTTCGAGCAGACCGCGCAGGACGAGGAGGACGAATAATGGACGAGAAGCTGGACCGTAAAAAGATTCTCACGCCGTCTTTTATCATCGCCAATGTGCTGTTTATCTTGCTGCTCGTGTGCATCGCCATTCCCGG
>CADBRF010000102.1 GCA_902796975.1 uncultured Coriobacteriaceae bacterium | reverse complement strand
TAGGCGTCGAGAGTGTTCCGAGCACCCTGTTCGAAGAACTCCTCGCTCCCTACCGGCGCGAAGAGGATAGCGGGAAAGACCCCAGTGCACTTCCGAACGCGCTTCTCAATGCCGGTTGCACGCGTTCTCTTTCGGAGGCGGGGCTTTTCCGCAGGGCGCTCACGAAGGCTGGGGCGGAGCATTTCGCCCAAACCGCGCGCGGCAAGCTCGAAAAATCGGATGGCTCCCTGCTTCTCCAGGACGCGCGGAACCGGGAGCTTGCCCTGTCGCCCACTGCTCTTGAGGCATACCGGCTGTGCCCCTATATGTGGTTCGTTTCTCGCAAAGTGGGCTACAACTCGCTCGATAGCCAGCTCGATCAAATTGCGCTGGGCAACCTCGTCCACAACGTTTTCGAACGGTTTTATATCGAGCTAGGCAAGCGGGGGGAGCGGCGAGTCTGCAGCCAGAATCTCCAGAGCTCCCTGGAGCTCGCAGCTACGGTGTTCGATGCCCTTGTTGAAGAGGGCGGTGCAACGGCGGGCTCTGGCTTGTACCCGAGCACCAACCTTGATGAGCTGGAACTTTCGCGTGTTCGGTCGGACGTCCTTGCCTTCATCGCGCGCGATGCGGAATTTCTGCCCGGTTTTGCTCCGACGTATTTTGAGCTCCAACTTGGGCGAGCCCCAGAGCTTCAGTATGCGGGTGTCCCTGTGCGCGGACGGGTCGACAGGATTGATGCCGATAGCCAGGGTAATGCCGTCATCATTGACTACAAGCTTTCTAAGCTTGCCTTTGGCTATGGCGGTTGCGATTCCGAGAAGATTCCCCTTCGAATCCAGGCGGATATCTATGCTCTCGTGGCGCAACGCCATTTCGACAATCTTTATCAAGAAGGCGAGCTTGCGCAGCGAATTACGGTTGTGGGGTCGGTCTACCGGTCGTACGCTGATAACATCTGCCGTGGTGCCTATGCAGGCTGCATAGAATGGGGCTCTTCGGAGGGCATTAAAAACCGCACCGATGCGGCGTCGGGTCCTGATAGCGTTGCCACTTACCATGAATATCTCGCGAAAGTCGAGGAGGAGGTTGCCGCGCATATCGAGGGGCTCAGGCGGGGGGATATCTCGCCTCGGCCGCTTGCAAAGGACGCGTGCACCTATTGCCCCTATGCAGACTTCTGTACACGAAAGGAGGGCTGACATGCCGCTCACTCACAACCAGGAACAAGCGGTTAAAACCTATGGTCGGCCCCTCTTCATCCAGGCGGGTGCTGGCACGGGCAAGACTTTTACGCTCACCAAGCGCATCGGCTACGGCCTGACGCCTGAATCTGGTCCCCAGCTGAACAGTATCGACAATCTCCTCACCATCACGTTTACCGAGAAGGCGGCAGCGGAGCTGCTCGGTCGCGTGCGAGGCGAGCTTCGTGCTCGGGGGATGGGGGATGCGGCGCTCAAAGTCGATGCGGCGTGGATTTCCACTATACATGGGATGTGCAGGCGCATTCTCGCTGCGCACGCCTTCGAGGCTGGCTTTGATCCCGGCCAGGCCATGCTTTCGGAGGAGGAAACTTCAGATCTTCTCGATATGAGCATCGATGAGCTCCTAAAAGACAAAGCACAGGATTCGGGGCTCTCCACGCTTATCGAAACGCTTGGTCCAGGAAAGGTCTGCCAATACATACACAGCTTGGCGGCAGATCAGCTGGCAAGGATTGGAGATATTTCCGCTCTTGAGCTCGGGCCCGCCCCTGCCGGCAATTCGTCCGACGTGTTCGCCGATCTTTTCGGCACTGTGCGCGGGGTTCGAGAAGAATTGGAAGCCCAAGGGGCAGATTCTGTCGACACTGGTGGCAAGGCGGCAGCAAAAGCATTTGAAAAACTGGTCTTCCTCGAAAACGCACTAACGGATGCGCTCGAGTCCTCTGACATCTGTTCGAGCTGGACCGAGCTATACGGCACTCTTTCAGATATTCCTCTTGTGAAGGGTGGCTCCGCCAAAAAACCCTTCCGCCCTTTGTTCGCAGCGGTAACCGAAGCGCAGCAAAATGCAGTGGAATCGGCACGGGCAGCAGCTGCATACGAGCAGGTAAACTGGCTGCTTTCTTACGCCATGCTCGCAAGAAAAGAGCATGAGGATGCCAAGCGGAAACGAGGCGTTCTCGACATCGGCGATTTGCTCACTCGTGCGGCCTCCCTGCTTAAGGAACATCCTGATGTAGCGGATGCCCTCCGCAACCAGTTCAATCTCGTGATGGTTGACGAGTTCCAGGATACGGATTCTCTGCAGGTCGACATCATCTCCAATCTCACAGACGAGAAGCTGTCCACGCTTGCCACGGTGGGCGATGCCCAGCAGTCAATATACGGATTCCGTGGGGCTGATCTCGAGGTATACCGCGCTATGCGTTCGCGCATGCACGCCTGTGATTCAGCGGAGATAAAGCTCGACACCAATTTCCGGTCGCATCCTGCAATTTTGGAGCTCGTTCAGGACATCTTCTCCACTCCATCGTTCTTCGGTGGGGAATTCCTGCAGGTCAAACCTGGTCCTGCCAACGCTCGCGACCACAGCTGGCTTGCTGCCGATGCACCCCACCTTCGGCTTCTTTTCTCGGCGGGTGCAAAGTCGGATGAAGGCACGCCTTCGGAAACCGTCATGCGCCATGCGGATGCAGAGGCGCTTGCAGATGCATTTGCTGAGCTTGCTTCACGGGGTGCCTCCTATGGAGACATGGCCATTCTCATGCGGTCAACGGGGCCAACTCACTCCAAGCCCTATTTGGATGCTCTGCGAAAACGCGGCATACCCTGCGTTATCTCTGGCGGTTCAGCTTTCTATACGCAGCCCGAGGTTATCGCTCTCGTGCAGCTACTCCGCGTTCTGGAAAACCGGGATGACGACGAGGCTATGCTTGCCTGCCTCATCTCGCCTTTGTTCGAGGTGGCGGACGATGACCTGCTTTTGATCAAGAACCAACTCGGCGCTGGTGTGCATACGGCAAAGAACGACCCACGCCGTAGGGCGTCAGCTTGGGATTCTATCCGCTGGTGCTGTTCAGAGAAGAGCGATGCGGCCCCGGGGGAGGCGCTTGTTCATGCATTCCGTGTTCTCAACCGCGCCTTTGAGCGAGTGGATGTGATCACGCTTTCTCGAATTGTACGTCTCGTTATTGAGGAGTCTGGCTGGCAAGCTGGTCTTGAGTTGCAGGGCGTCGAGGGGCAGGCGGTTCTGGCAAACCTTCTGCGGTTTTGCGACCTCGTGGCGGAGTACGAGCAAATGCAGGGTGGGACAACTCTCTCCTGCGCGGAGCATTTCCGGGCTATGGTCGAACTTGCACAGAACAACGCAGGCGCGCGTGGCAAACCTGGTGTGATGGTGAGCGATGGCGATGATGCGGTGCGCATCATGACTATCCACGCATCAAAGGGGCTCGAATTCCCCATTGTCGCGGTCGCGGAATTCGATAACAGAAACAAATCGAGCCGTGCTCCGATTGTTCTCACGGAGGATGGCGTTACCCATCTCGTGATGAACGAGAAGTATGACGCGCCATCGGAGGTGAGCTCGTTTGCGGTGGCAAAGAGCGCGCTCTCCTATGCACGCTACGCTTCAGAACTGCAGAAAGAACGCGAGCTCGAGGAACAGCAGCGCCTCTTCTATGTCGCCCTCACCCGCGCGCGCGATTTGCTCATCATTGTCGCCCATGACAAGACCTATGTGAGCAAGGGCAAGCTCTCTTCGTCCAACGCGGGCGATTTGTTCACCATGGCGGCGGCGCAGCTCTGGCCGGACGAAGAAGATTCAACTACCGCGGTCCTGCCCGAAAATGGCAGCGTGGTCAGATTGCCCTCGGGTGAGTTGCTCGAAGTAGCTATTGAAAACGTTGCGTTTCGCTCCGAAGAGGATGAGCCTGAAGAAAACGAGGAGAGCGCCTCTGAGAGCAGGCATCCGCTGCCAGCACTTTCTCCCTTGCCAGCGGTTGTCACTGCCTATGCGACGGAAAGCCCGCTGTATTCCTATACGTCAATCGCACATCGTGACGAGAGACAGCCCATGTCGGGCTATGTGCCGCCATCTGTGCCGGTCAAGGTTGATACGGCAAATGCGGTAGGCTCCGCATTCCACCTTGTTGCCCAGTGGCTGGCGGTGCATGCCAATGCAGACGAAGGCGGCGTTGTCCGCGTAGATGCCGATGCGCTCAGCAGTCGCATATCTGCTGCCGCACGTCGCTATGGGCTTGATGGTGGCGCGGTCATGCGGCTGTGGCAGATGGTCGATACCTGGCGCGCATCAGACCGGTGCAAGCAGGCCTTCCGCTGGGGCAAGTGCCTTGCGGAACATCCGTTCTCCGTCGAAGTGGGTGGCATTGCGCTCCGGGGTTCTATCGACCTGCTCTGCAGAGAGGAAGGCCGGGAGGACGTGCTCGTCATCGACTACAAGACAGGCACGAGCGGCGAAGACGGCGAGCTGCGGGAACGCTACGCTCTCCAAGCTGCCTGCTACTGCTATGCACTGCTCAAGACAGGCGTAGCTTCACGTGTGGAGATGGTCTTCGTACGTCCCGAGGTTGGCATGCAGGAAGTTGTCTTCACGTACAGCGTGGAAGACATGCCGGCTCTCGAAGACATCATCCTACAAAGAAACGCAACGGCTGAATTGACAGCTTAACGTGCCGGCATGACCTTTGCCCAACCAATGATATGGCGTGTTGCGACTGCATAGAGCACACATTCGATGCCCACCTTGACAAGCGTGTTGAGCCAGATCATCTGGAAGACGACTGCAGCGGGAAGGACGCCGGCAAAGGCGAGTGTGCCAAAGATGGTCATGTCAAGCGCCTCGCCTACGAGAGTGGAGAGAATACAGCGAAGGGCGAGCTTGTTCTCTCCATCGCGGGCGTGCATGATCTGCATAATCTTTGCATTGGAGAGTGACCCCACGATAAAGGCGGTGAGGCTTGCGAGGAGTACGCGGGGGGTTGTACCAAGAACTGCCTCGAACGAAGCCTGAGCGGTAAAGGTGGGGTAGGCGGGTAATGCCAACGCGAGCATGAAAAACGCCACCGCAAGAGCATTCATGACAAAGGCGAGGGTAATAACACGGCGTGCAGTCCGGAATCCGTACACTTCTGCCACGAGATCGCCGATGACGTAATCAACAGGAATGAGAATCGAGCCGGCGGGGAGGGCCAAGCCGAAGAAATTCAGTTGCTTTGTGGTGATGATGTTGCTCACAATAATGCTCATCGTTGCCAGAGCACAGCAAATTGCCAGCAGCCGCTCTCGATTCATCTTGGACTCGTGCATGCATTTCTCTTTTC
>CADBRF010000101.1 GCA_902796975.1 uncultured Coriobacteriaceae bacterium | reverse complement strand
GTACGCGATTGGAGAGACGGTCACAGAGGGGTCAGATGACGATGGCCTCGAGCGTGTCGTCATCGTCAAGGATGTTTCTTCGAACCGTCTTCTTGTCGGGCCTTCTCTCTTTGGCGAAATCGAGAACATGGACCTTCGCGACATGGTATGGACGTCTATCGATGTGCCCACCGAGCCCCGGTCCTGCCGTGCCATGACCAAACTCCATGGCAAACCACTGCCCATCCACCTGGCTATACTCAAAGACGGCGGTGTCCAAGTTGCCTTCAGCGAGCCCCAGCGGGGGCTTGGTCCCGGCAGTGAAATTGTTCTCTATTCAGACGATCTTGTTTTGGGCGGCGGTGTGGTCGCAGGCTAGCAGTTCTGGCAAGCAAGGGAGATGCAAGAGGCTATGGACGAAGTTTCACGGCGCGATTTAGAGCGACGCAGAGAGGCTCGAAAACGCGAACTCAGGCGCAAAAGCCGGCTCAAGGCGCCTGCAGACTTTCGTGCCGAGAACGAGGACGACGATGGCTATGACCCCTATAGCGATTACATGGACGCTCTAGCACGCAGCGATTATGAAGAGCCCAGTGAAGATCCTTGGAAGTGACCTATGTATACCGTCATGATTACCGGTGGCTTGGGAAGTGGCAAGTCCACGGTTCGCAAACTTTTCTGCGAGCATGGGGCAATCTCCATAGATCTTGACGAGATTGCCAAGTCGCTTTTGAACGAGGACGAGCAGATGATATCCGAACTCGCTGAAGAGTTTGGGTCTGCCATTCTCGATGACGATGGCTCTGTCATCACGGGCAAGCTTGCCGAGCGCGCCTTCGCAAGCCCTGAGGCGACACGGGCTATGAACGCCATCACCTTTCCGCGCATTACCGAGCGTGCTATGGAGTACATCCTGAACATCCACTGCACGCCGCGAACGGATGCGGAGGTACTGGTCATTGAGGTGCCGCTTCTGACCGAGGTCCCCGAGTTCGCGAAGCTTGCCGATGAGGTGATTGCGGTGAATGCCTCGGAGGATGTGCGGCTCATGCGTGCAATCGAGAGGGGGATGAATCCCGCCGATGCTCTCGCCCGCATAGACGCGCAGCCGAGCGATACTGAACGCGACGCCCTAGCGGATACCATCTGCGATAACGCGGGGAGTCCTGAGGAGCTGGCTGCATGGGTTGACCAATGGTTCGAGGAACATCATTTCGATGGTAGCCATACAACGTGTTCTGTACCAGAAGTCTCAAGCGCGACCGAAGGGGAGTAATCGCCATGGACACCGTCCTCCAAGAACTCATCAACCAGCGGTCAGCAGGCAACCCCTTCAAATGTGTCGCCCCCTATGAAATGAGCGGCGACCAGCCCCAAGCGGTCGAAAAACTTGTCAAGGGCGTGGAAGATGGCATGCGCTATCAGACGCTTTTGGGTGTTACCGGCTCTGGCAAGACCTTTACCATGGCGAAGGTCATAGAGAAGCTGCAGATGCCCACGCTTGTGCTCGCTCCCAATAAAACGCTCGCAGCCCAGCTGGCAAGCGAGCTTCGGGCATTCTTCCCCGATAACGCCGTCAACTACTTCGTGAGCTACTACGATTACTACCAGCCCGAAGCCTACGTTCCCCAGACAGACACCTATATCGAGAAGGATTCCTCCATCAATGACGAGGTGGAGAAGATGCGGCACGCGGCAACCGCCGCGCTCCTCACCCGGCGCGATGTCATCGTTGTCGCTTCCGTGAGCTGCATCTACGGCATCGGCAGCCCCGCGCATTACGCGGACATGTCAGTCTTTCTCGACCGCAATGTTCCGCTCGACCGCGATGACCTTATCCATCGGCTCATCGACATGCAGTACGACCGCAACGATTACGAGCCCAAACGCGGCTCGTTCAGGGTGCGCGGCGATGTGGTCGATATCTACCCGCCCTACATGGACAATCTTATTCGCGTGGAATTCTTCGGCGATGAGATCGATGCCATCACCGAGGTGGACCATATCACGGGCGAGGAGGTCATGTCCTACGAATCCACGCCCATCTGGCCTGCTTCCCACTATGTCTCAGACCGTCCGAGTATCGAGCATGCGCTCGTGACCATCGCCGATGAGCTTCAGCAGCGTCTTACGGAGTTCAAAGACGAGGGCAAGCTGCTGGAAGCTCAGCGGCTCGAGCAGCGCACTTCCTACGATCTGGAGATGCTTGAAACCATGGGCTTTTGCACCGGTATCGAGAACTACTCCCGTCATTTGGATGGACGCGTGGCAGGAGAGCCGCCCTACACCCTGCTCGACTACTTCGGGGGCAAGGGCTTTCTCACCATCATCGACGAAAGCCATGTCACGGTCCCCCAGGTGCGTGGCATGCATGAAGGAGACCGCTCCCGCAAGGTCACCCTTGTGGAACATGGGTTCAGGCTCCCCAGCGCCCTCGATAACCGTCCGCTCAGGTTCGATGAGTTCGAAGAACGCATTCCCCAGTTTATCTATGTCTCGGCAACCCCTGGCGACTACGAGGAACGGGTAAGCGAGCAGCAGGTGGAGCAGATCATCCGTCCTACGGGCCTGCTCGATCCGGAAATCGTGGTGCGCCCCACAAAAGGGCAGATTGACAACCTCCTGGGCGAGATTCGCGATGTGGTCGAGGGCAACGAGCGTGTGCTCGTCACCACCCTCACCAAGAAGATGGCAGAGGAACTCACAGACTACCTCCTTGACCAGGGCGTGAAGGCCCGCTACCTCCACAGCGATATCGGCACGGTCGAACGTGTGGAGATACTTCGCGACCTGCGCCTGGGTGTCTTCGATGTACTCGTGGGCATCAACCTTCTCCGCGAGGGTCTCGACCTGCCGGAGGTAAGCCTTGTCGCCATTCTCGATGCGGATAAAGAAGGCTTTCTCCGCAATAAGCGCAGCCTGATCCAGACTATCGGCCGTGCTGCCCGCAATGTGAGCGGCAGGGTCATCATGTACGCCGATGTCATCACCGACTCCATGAAGACGGCGCTCGACGAGACGCGTCGCCGCCGTGCCATCCAGATGAAATATAACGAGGAGCATGGCATCGAGCCGCAGACCATTCGTAAGGCAATCGGGTCCATCATGGATCAGCTTGCGAGCGAAGACGATGGGGCCGATAAAAAGACCACATCCGATGAGCTGGCGGAGGATATCGCGGCCCTGGGCAAAGACGAAGTACTTCGCATGATCGCCACCTTGGAAGAGCAGATGGGAGAGGCTTCATCAAATCTCGATTTCGAGACGGCGGCCCGTTTGCGCGACCAGGTTGTAAGCTTGAAGGCAAAGGTGGAGAGCACGGATGAAGAAGACGCCCTCAAGCGCTTGAAGGCGAAATCGCGCAAGGGGTCAGCCATGGGCACCCGCAAGAATATGGGCAAACATCGCCGCTGATAGGTGTAGGCCGAGCTTCATAACATGGGCATCGTGTGGTCAAAGGGGCTATGAGGTGCAAAGACGGGTACACTACTGGTGTAGAAATATGCAGACGCGTCGATTGGGTTTTACGGAGGTTGCATGTTGAGAAAGAAACGTGGCCTTGCGGCACTTAGTGCCATGGCACTTGCTCTCTCCCTGTGCTTTGCCCTTGCGGGCTGTGGAGAGCCGGTTGCCGCCACCTACAAGGGTGGCAAGGTGCTAGAATCAGAGGTCACCACCGAGGCTCAGAACATGTTGTCGAGCTATCAGCAAATGTACGCCACCTATGGGCTCTCCTTTGACAGCTCCATGTGGTCTTCCTTTATCAGCAACCGCATGTACGACCCAACTGCGATGACTGATACCTCCACTGAAGATTCGGCAGGAGATGGCACGGTAGAGGAGTACCGCGAGTATCTCATCAAGCAGATTGTCACCCAGAAGCTCGTTGAACAGGCAATCGAAGACAACAAGATTGAAGTGAGCGATGCGGATGTCGAATCCTATGTCGACACCTACCGTCAGGCAATCGAGAGCCAGTATATGAAAGGCACCTTTGAAAGCGTGCTTGAACGTCAGGGCACGAGCCTCGAGGAGTTCACCAAGAATTCCAAAGAGACAATCGAGCTTGCCGAACTCAAGCGCGAAGTGATTATGGGAGAGATTCCCATCCCGGGCTCTTCACTTTCCTCTACTGCCTCCGCAGAGACCTCAACAACTTCTGAGAGCGCTGCATCCAACGAGGCAGGCACAGATGAGACGGCGACAGATGACTCAGGTGAGACCTCTGATACGCCAACGGTGGACGTCACTACAATGTCTGCGCTCGAAATAGCCGAAGCTGAAACCACAGGCCAGGTTGTCTACACGACGGAGCAGGAACAGATCTGGACTGATTACAAGGATGCGCTCCTCGCCAATGCTGATCTCAAGATCAAGGATGCTCCCAAGAATCTGCCCTACGATCCGGCGGTTCTAGCTGCTTCCCTGGGTTCGAGCACATCTTCCGAGAGTACGAGTAGCACGGATGCGAGTGCCGAGAGCGCTGATAGCACGGATGTGAGCGCTGAGAGTTCAACCGATGCTTCTGCCGATTCTTCAGCTGAAACAAGTTCGGAAACCACCTCTGAAGACGCTTCTTCCGCGGAGACCCAGGCGCAGCCTCAAGAGGGCGGAACCACCACAAGCTCGCTCAATGGCTCTACCAAGTAAGAACAGTGCCGCATGGCACCAGTCATATCCATCGAGGAGAAAGGCCTATCGTGTATAACAAGAAGACGGTGAAGGACATTGATGTCGCTCACAAGCGTGTGCTGCTCCGCGTCGATTTCAACGTGCCGCTCTATGAGGGTATGGTCACAGATGATACCCGTATCCGCGAAGCTCTCCCCACAATCCGCTATCTCATCGAACATGATGCCCGTGTGATTATTGCGAGCCATCTTGGTCGCCCTGCCGGTGGTAACCAGTTCGAGAGTCAGTTCTCGCTTATGCCCGTCGCCATGCGTCTTATCCAGCTGCTCGGCAAGCCCGTCACGGTCATCGGCGGTTCGCGCATCGCGGGCGAGGAAGCTGTCTCTGCCTCGCTAGCCCTCAAGGACGGGCAGGTCATGATGCTTGAGAACCTCCGCTTTGACGACGGCGAGAAAGCGTGCGATCCGCGCTTCGTACACCGTCTCGCCTCGCTGTGCGATATCTACGTAAATGATGCTTTCGGTGCGGCCCACCGCGCCCATGCTTCCATCTCGGGTGTTCCGCAGATTGTCCCCGCTGTAAGCGGTCTGCTCATGGCAAAGGAAGTGCAGACCCTCACCGGCATGCTCTCCGACCCGAAGCGGCCCTTCGTCGCCATTCTCGGTGGCTCTAAGGTCTCCGATAAAATCGGCATCATTGAAAATCTCATGAACATCGCCGACACCATCCTCATCGGCGGTGCCATGTGCTTCACCTTCCTCCTCGCCCAGGGCAAGTCCGTGGGAACCTCCAAGGTGGAGAAGGATATGGTCGATACCGCTCAGCGCATCCTTGACCTTGCCAAGGAGAAGGGTGTTGACCTGCGTATTCCCGTTGATGTCGTGTGCGCCAACATGTTCGCCGATGCCGCCGACAAGAAGACGGTTACCGTGGACGAGATTCCCGACGACATGATGGGGCTCGATATCGGGCCCGAGACGGTCAAGCTCTACCGCGAGGCAATCATGGGTGCAGCCACGGTTTTCTGGAACGGCCCTATGGGCGTTTTCGAGTTCCCCTCCTTCGAGGCGGGCACGCGTGGTGTTGCCGAAGCGGTCGCCGATTCCCCTGCCACGAGTATCATCGGTGGCGGCGATTCCGGCGCTGCCATCAAGAAGTTCGAACTCGAGAACGAGGTCTCTTTCATCTCCACGGGCGGCGGCGCATCTATGAGGTTGCTCGAGGGCAAGCCGCTTCCCGGTCTTGAGGCCCTGGAGGACAAAGATGTTTACGAAGAATAAGAAGAAAGAGCAAATTAAACCTCTCGTTGGCCGCAAGCCCATCATCGCGGGCAACTGGAAGATGAATAAGAAGACGGCTGAAGCAGTCCAGCTCTCGCAGGAAATCTCCTACAAGCTCGAGAAGGACTGGGGAGAGTTCGTGGACGTCATCATCTGCCCGCCTTTCGTAGACCTTAAGCAGGTGAGCACGGTCATCTGGGCTGACAAGTCCTATATGGAGCTTGGTGCTCAGAACGTGTTCTGGGAAGAGGAAGGCGCCTATACGGGTGAGATTTCCCCCGGTATGCTCGAAGAAGTTCACTGCTCCTACTGCATTGTCGGTCATTCGGAACGACGCGGCTATTTCGGCGAGACCGATGAGATGGTCAATCGCAAGGTGCATGCCCTGCTCAAGCATCGTATTCATCCCATCATGTGCGTGGGTGAGGATCTCGAAGTGCGCGAGGCGGGAGAAACGCTCAGCCATATCGAGGCGCAGGTGCGCGCGGGAATGGAAGGCGTTGATGCGAAGGATCTCGCGGAATCCGTCATCGCCTACGAGCCTATCTGGGCAATCGGAACAGGGCGCGCAGCAATGCCCGAGCAGGCCGAGGAAGTCTGCGCTTTCATCCGGTCCGTTGTCGCGGATATGGCTGGGGAGGAATGCGCCAGCCGCATCCGCATCCTCTACGGAGGGTCGATGAATGTC
>CADBRF010000100.1 GCA_902796975.1 uncultured Coriobacteriaceae bacterium | reverse complement strand
CGGGCGGTTTCCAGGAATCTTGGGGAGCTCCTCAGCAACCGTCTCAACTGCTACTTGCGCAACCTTGCCATAGTCGAAGCCATGGGCAGTGGTCGCAATGGGGGCAATTGCCACATAGCGGCACTCATGTCCATCCGCCATTTCGAGAATCTGCCTGTAACGCTCGCGGACGAGCTCGAGGTCTTCCTCCGTCAATACCTCTTCCGCCGCCCGCTCATAGGGAAAGCGGAGGGTAAATGTGGCAGAAAGGTTGCCGCCAAAGCTCACGATAAGCCCTCTACCCTCTTCATTGGCACCAAAGCTCTCCAACGTGTGCTGCATGTCGAGGCGGGCCTGAATGCCAGCGGCTGAGGTGATATCGTTGTCTACGCTGTCCTCTGACGGGTCAAAGCTGCCGAGTAGATCTTGAGAGGTTTCGAATGCAAGTCCGTCCACGCGGAGTGCCGTCACGTCACCTTGCCAGAGGAAAAGCTTACCGCCCTCGACTTCGGCCGCAGGCGTAAGGTCGCGGACATCGACTTCCTCCCCGGCGTACTCGATTTTGCTGAGAACCGCGTCTTGCGCATCGAGAAGCTCCATGTTGGCTGCTTGAGCAGGCCGTTCAATTAACAGCGCACGGAAGAGCTGCCAGAGGCCTTCCAACGTATCAGGCATGGGGTCGGGGGCTTGTGCCCAGCCTTCAGAGAGAAGAAGCTCAATCGCTCTTAGAAGAAGAGGTCTCATGCTTTCGTCAAGAACAAGGTTCCTCATGGCAGCTGCCTTTCCCTGCGCGTCTCAAGAGCTTAAAGGCTCTTGATGCCAGCCTCGTTCAGGATGGTGGTGACGTCTTCCCACTTGTTGAGTGCATACATATGGATGCCATCGACGCCCATAGCCATGTAACGGTGAATCATGTCGATGGTGTACTGTATGCCCTCTTCCTTGAAGGCCGCCTTGACCTCGGGAACCAGGTTGCCATCGGGGTCATGGTCAAACCAATGGTGCGAAATGATGACAGCGAGCTCACGCGGGATTGCGCATCCGTTGTGCGAGAGGCACATGTTGATGGTGGCGTCCTTGTCGAGAACAGGCATGATGCCTGCATCGATAGGCAGGTAGATGCCTGCGGAACGAACGGCGTCAAGCCAGATCTCAAGCTGGTCATAGTCGAAGCAGAGCTGAGTCATGATGTAATCGGCACCCTCATCCTGCTTCTTGCGGAGATGAGCAATGTCTGCCTCGAGGCTGCGAGCGGCGATATGGCCCTCGGGGGAGCCGGAAATGGCGATCTCGAACTTATCGCCAAACTCTGCGCGGATGAAGTGGACAAGATCGGTTGCGTAATTGAAATCGCCATTGGTGCCGGTCCAGCCATAGGGCAGGTCTCCGCGGAGAGCGAGGACGTGCGTGATGCCGTTGTCGAGATAGCCCTGCAGCTGTGCGCGAAGCGTGTCCTTGGTCTGGCCAATGCAGGTGACATGCGCAACAGCCTCAGTGGCATTATCGGCGCCCTGGATCATCTTGCAGACCGAGAGGTTCTCCTTGGCATTCTTGCCGCCAGCGCCCTGCGTGCAGGAGATGTAGTCAGGCTGGAACTTGAAGAGATGGTCGAGCGTGCCGGGAAGCTTCTCCATGCCCGCCTCGGTTTTCGGAGGGAAAACCTCGAACGAGAGGATGGTGCGCTCGCTCATAAGATCAGAAAGACGTGTCATAATGACCCCCATATAGTCCAATATAAAGAGAGCGCCAATTGCGCTCATACGTTCGGAATCTTAACCGATGATTGGTGCGCTGGGCTTCTGGACAGCGTACGAGCTGGTTTAAAGGCCGGTTAAACGGGCATGTTCAACATGAGCTCACAATAGCGTGCCCGCTCTCGAGAAAGGAAGGCCTATGAAGTTGCTCATAGCCTCTGACATACACGGAGCCGCAAGCTGGTGCGAGAAGCTCATGGACGCCGTCGAGGCAGTTCACCCCGACCGCGTCGTTCTCCTTGGCGACCTGCTCTATCATGGCCCGCGCAATGTCATTCCTGAGGATTACGCGCCCAAACGAGTAATCGAAATGCTCAACTCCATCGCCGAGCATATCATTGCCGTGCGGGGTAACTGCGATGCCGAGGTCGACCAGATGGTGCTCGACTTCCCTTTGATGGCAGATTATGCCCTCCTGACCGACGGAGATTGTTCAGATAGACGCATGCGTCATCTGCTCTTTACCCATGGACATGTCTACGGTCCGAAAATTGAAGGCTGTGCAGGCAAGCTCCCCGGCTCAGGCAGACAGTATATGCTCGTCTACGGGCACACGCATATAAAGAGAAATGAAGCTCCATTGGATGGGAGCTGCAAATGGGAGTTCAACCCGGGCAGCGTAGGGCTCCCCAAAGACGGCAGCCACTCGTACGGCATTTACGAGAACGGAATGTTTTTCCACGAGCTTCTCTAAAGAACCGTCTGCTCACTGCTCTCTAGAGCGAACGAGGACGGCAAACAAGTTCCCAGAAGGCAACTGCGCTGGCAGCTGCCACGTTTAGGGAATCCACGCCCTCCCGCATGGGGATGCGAACTTTCCAATCCGCTTCTTCGATGGTCGTTGACCGGAGACCGTCGCCCTCGGTTCCAAGGACGAGGGCAAGCTTGTCGATTTGCGCGAGACGCTGGTCTGCAAGGGAGACTGCATCGTCCCGAAGAGCGAGGGCTGCCACCTGGAACCCGCACTCATGGAGCAGAGAAACGCCTTCGGACGCCCAGTCGGCAGTTGTGCCAATTCGAGTCCAGGGAACCTGAAAGACCGTGCCTACCGAGACGCGAGCAGCGCGGCGGTAGAGGGGGTCATGGCACGATGGCGTGACCAAGACAGCATCCACCTCCAGAGCCGCAGCAGATCTGAATGCCGCCCCGATATTCGTTGAATTCACGATGTCTTCAAGGACGGCAACACGCGTCGCTCCTTTGAGCAGTTCGCGGGGGTCGGGCAAGGCAGGTCGCTCGAAAACCGCCATAGGTGCGTGAACAACGTGGATGTCCGTGAGTTTCTCGAACGTGGGGTGATCCACGAGATATACGGGCACCTCGGGGTGGTCAGTCGTCACCCTATCGAAAAGCGCCTGCGAATGCGCCATATCGGTATCGCGATCGATGAGAAGGCCCCGCATCTTTACTCCAGCGTCGAGCGCGCGAGAGATTATCTTGAGTGATTCGCCCACGAAAAGACCTGGCTCCCCTGCTTTTGATGAGGCGAGGACAGCATCTCGCTGGTGGGAAAAGGCGGAGAGCCTTGGATCCTGGAAATCAAGTTCAGCAATGACGGGCATGGTATTCCTCTCAACGTAGGCGCATGCACCTTACCACGAAAGGCCTTGAGATTCTCATCTAGGCCAGCGAAACAACCCCGATAGCGATTCGGCAGCCCATTCGTTGCGGCGCGTGTAATAATACAATTTTACGTGCGAGCCCAAAGGAGCCTGTCGCACGCTCAAACAGCTTGTATTGCTAAACGGTGATGACCTTGGATTGGCATCTCCAGCATTGAGGAGGATAGTTTCAATGGATTTCTACGCCGAAGCACTCAAACGACATGAAGCCACGCATGGCAAAGTGGCAATTACGAGCAAGCAACCTATCGAGACTCGCGATGATCTCTCCGTTGCCTATACGCCCGGCGTCGCCGAGCCCTGCCGCAAGATTGCCGAAAACCCAGAGGATGCCTATCGGTATACCTGCAAGGCAAATACCATCGCGGTTGTTTCCAATGGAACT
>CADBRF010000099.1 GCA_902796975.1 uncultured Coriobacteriaceae bacterium | reverse complement strand
GACGAGCACGCTGATGGCGTAGTTGAGCGCGGCTTCGAGGCCCGCGCCGAGGATCAGCCACAGGATGAAAACGAAGAGGGCGAAAAAGATGACAGCGGGCACGAAGACACCGGCAATCTTATCAGCCGTGTTCTGGATAGGCGCCTTGGAGGAGGTAGCCTCGTCCACGAGGGCAATGATGCCGGAGAGAACCGTGTCATCGCCGGTCTTCTGAACTTCCATGGTGAAGTAGCCGGACTTGTTGATGGTCGCGCCCGTGACCTCGCTGCCGGGGAACTTGTCAACCGGCACGCTCTCGCCCGTGATGGCAGACTCGTCCACGGATGCCTGACCCTCGAGCACCGTGCCATCCAACGGAACGGTTTCGCCGGCGCGCACGACCAGCACGTCGCCCACATGCACCTGCTCGATGGGGGTGATGGTCTCAACGCCATCGCGGAGCACGGTTGCCGTCTTGGGCGCGAGGTCGATGAGCTTGGAGATGGCGTCGGTGGTGTGGCTCTTGGCGCGTGCCTCAAAGTACTTGCCCACGGTGATGAGGGTCAAGATCATGCCAGCGGAATCGAAGTAAAGCCCCATGAAGGCGGCATGCGCTGTGGTCAGATCGCCCACGCCCATGGCGGCAGCCATGACGTACATCTGGTAGATGCTGTAACCCGTGGAAGCCGTGGCGCCGATGGCGATGAGGGCGTCCATGTTGGGCGCCAGATGGAAGAGGCTCCTGAAGCCGCCGCTGAAGAACTTGAAATCGACGAAGATGATGGGAGCGACGAGCAGAAGCTCGGTGAGCGCGGTGATCATCATGTGCTCGTGTCCGAGGAAAACCGAGGGCAGCGGCCAGCCGAACATATGCCCCATGGCGAGGTAGAAGAGGGGCACGCAGAAAATGGAGGAGATGATGAGCCGCATCCGCATGTGCTTCTCGTTGGCAACGGCGGCCTTGACCTGGTTCTCGTGGGCAATTTGGGCGCTGCTCTTGCCCGAGCCGCCCAAAGCCGCGGCAGGGGAGACGCGGGGCGTGGCCCCATAGCCCGCCTTCTCGACCTCGGCGGTGATGGCCTCGTTCACCTTGTCGACATTGGCGGACGTGATATCGGGCGCGTATTCGACCTCCATGCTGTTCTTGAGGAGGTTCACGGCAACATCGGCAACGCCTTCGACCTTGCGTGTTGCCTTGTCGACGTGAGTGGAACACGCCGCGCACGACATGCCCGTTACATCAAAGGTCTGTTTCATAGTTCACCTTCTTTTGTCTTCTCATCGCGAAATGCGCTTGATGAGGTCCATGGCCTCGTCGATGATTTCGGTGTTGCCCGCCTGGATTTCCTCGACCATGCAGGTCTCGAGGTGGTTCTGCAGGACGATGCGCTCGATGCCCTTGATGGCGCTGTCTGCAGCGGAGAGCTGGATAAGTACATCGCCGCAATAACGGTTATCGTCAAGCATCGATTTGATGCCGTTGAGCTGGCCAATCACCCGGTTGAGACGTTTCTGCAGGTCAGCTTGGAGGTCTTGACTTCTCGGCGTGTTCTTGTGGCGCTCGCATGCGCACGTCTTGGTTTCGTCTGCCACGGTTATCCTCCGCTCTGGAGTGGTTTACGGGATGGAGTATATACCCCATCGGGGTATGTTCGAGTGCTGTAATCAAACTGTTATATATACCGGGCGGGGGTATCTTGGTGAATGGTATGAAGAGCCTTACTGCAAAGTGCTGGGAAGAATATGAGACGGCAGGAGGCAATGGGATGGCTGGTGAACAGCTATACTTGATTGCACGGCAGACGAAAGGATGCATATGCGTCAGATAGCTATATATGGAAAAGGCGGCATCGGAAAATCCACCATCGTCCAGAACATTGCGGCGGCGCTGGCTTCGCGCTACAGCCGTAAGGCCATGCTCGTGGGCTGTGACCCGAAGAGCGATTCCACGCGCATGCTGCTCGGTGGCATGAGCCAGACCACGGTGCTCGACACGATGCGTGAGTACGAAGAGGACGAAATCGAGCTCGACCACATTCTCCAGGAGGGCTTCGCCGGTATCCGGTGCGTTGAATCGGGCGGGCCAGAGCCGGGCGTGGGATGCGCTGGTCGCGGCATCATCGCCGCTATCAACATGCTCGAAGAGTTGGGTGCCTACACGAGCGACCTCGACTACGTCTTCTACGACGTCCTCGGCGACGTCGTATGCGGCGGCTTTGCCATGCCCATCCGCGAGGGCAAAGCCCGGGAAATCTACCTAGTTGTAAGCGGCGAGCTCATGGCCCTCTACGCGGCGAACAACATCTGCAAAGGTATCGTCCGCTATGCGGAAAGCGGTGGCGTGCGTGTGGGCGGCATTATCTGCAACAGCCGCAATGTGGAAAACGAGCGTGAGCTGGTGGAGCGGTTTGCCGAGGAACTGGGCACTAAGCTCGTCTACTTCGTCCCGCGCGACCCCATCGTTCAGGTGGCGGAGATTCATCGCCAGACCGTGATGGAATACGCGCCCGAGAGCGCCCAGGCAGGGGAGTATGCCGCTCTGGCAGAAGCGGTGGAGCAGAACACCGACCTGGTCATCCCTAAACCCATGAGCCAAGACCGCCTGGAAGAACTTATGCTCACCTACGGCCCCAAGCTGGGGTAACGCGGGGAACAGGCAGGAAAATCTGGCAACTTCTGCAGGGTTTAAACTGGAAGTCCGCAGCTATCCTTGTGACAAGTGGGAGCCCTGAACAAACAGCATAGAGCCTATAGCAAGACTGAATGCTGGCAAAAAGAGAGGCGAGCGGGTATCAAGCCTGCTCGCCTCTTGCGTGTTAGGAACTATGCGCGCGTCTCCAGCTGGTTGGAGCACCACGCGCGGAGAAGTCTAGCCGTAATACTTCTCGTTGAGCTTTGCCACCTCGTCGGTGATGGTCTCCACAACGCCCTTGAAGATGCCGGGGCCGGGCTTGCCGTAGGTGAGCATGGGGATGTAAGAGCCGCCAGGCACGTATGCATCCCAAGCGCGGTCCACTTCCTTGCGCACGACCTCCTCGGTCCAATCGGCGGTGTCCACGATTGCCGCGTCGATGCCGCCCATGTAGATGAGCTTGCCTTGGGTCTGAGCCTGCAGCTTGGGGATGTCGTTTTGCGGCAGCACGCCCTGCCAGCACTTGATACCGACATCGACAATATCCTGCACGATGGGCTCGAGGAAGCTGTCTGAATGATGGATGCCGATGATGTTGTTCTCGTTCATGAGGCCGTAAATCTTGGTGTAGGCGGGCTTCAAGAACTCGCGCCAGATTTCAGGGGACATGAAGAGGGTCTGCTTAGAGCCCCAGTCGTCATGGAAGAGAATTGCGTCGGGATGCAGCTTCTCGACGAGAATCTCGATGTAGCGGAGCTTCCAGTTGCAGATGAGGTCGATGAGACCCTTGGTCGCATCTGGGTCGATGTAGAAGCTCATGAGAGCATCTTCAAAGCCCATGAGGTGGTGCATCTGTTCGAAGATGCCTGTAGACATATGGGCCATGGCGAGCTTGCCGCGAGAACGAATGTCCTCGCACTGGGCGAGCGCGTCGCTCCAATCGGCGTGATAGGCTTCTTCGAGGTCAGGGGCAGTGACGTAATCCTCCCAGGCGGAGATGTCCGGGAGCGCTTTCAGATCGTCAGACGTGAGGGGCATGACGCCGGGCTCGCCTTCTGGCCAAGCCAGCGTGACGCCCCACTTGTTCTTGGTGGGCGGGCATCCAGGATATGCAGCGCGAAGCGAGATGCCAACCGGATCGGTCGGCTCTTCAACAGGAGCCCAGCCATTGACGACGGCATCAGGCGTGCCGCCCTCCAACATGATGCGGAAATTCTCGAGGTCGGTATTCGGCATTGCATCCTCCTTAGCTCGGCGAACAGTCCTTACTCATTGTTGCGCGCCCAGTGCAGGTGTCTTTATGCAATTGCTGGTTTGTCTATTCATTTACCCGCATGAGAAGGGGATTAATGCCGACCGAAGCTACAAAGAGCTGGTAAAAGAAAGGGCTGCGTTTTCCGTTATAGCAGCTAGAACACGGTGTCCCGTGCAGCTAGAACCACTTGAGCTTCTTCAGCAGGATAAGCACCGCGACCAGCACGATTGCCGTGATTCCCGTGATGACGGCAAAACCCCAGGGAGCCCCGGAGAAGGGGATGCCGCCCACATTCATGCCAAAGAGTCCGCCGATGACGGTGGGGATGCAGAGCACGAGGGTGATGGCGGCGACGAGCATCATCGTGTGGTTCAGGTCGTAGTCCATCATGAGGCCGAAGTGGTCGATGGTGGAATCGAGGATCTCGGAGTAGAGGCTCGTGGTCTCGAGCATCTGGGAGTTCTCGATGATCACGTCGTCGATGAGGTCGAGGGCGCGTACATCTCCACGTGCTGCCAAGGTGCGGCGGTAGCGCTCGAACACAGTCTTGTTCGTGGTGAGCGAGGTCTTGAAGAAGACGAGGGACGAATCGAGCGCATAGAGCTCGGCGAGGTGGGCGCGGGTAGGTGCCTCGTTGACGGTTGCCAGCCTGATGCGACGCTGATTGAGTAGCTCGAGAAACTTGCCATAGGCCCCCGAAGAGGAGATGAGCAGGTCGCTCGTGAAACCGATGATGTCGTTGGTGGGGTGCAGACCCCGGGCGGCCTTCATACGCGAGATGACGGAAATGCGCGAGATGGTGCACACGGAGATGACATTCGTGGTGGTCTGGATAATGCCCAGTGGGATGGTCGTGTAGCCGTGCTCGCCCCGTGATTTGTCGTGCAGGGGCGTGTCGACGATGAACATGGTGTAATCGCCCTCGCGCTCGACACGGGAAATCTCTTCGAGGTCGAGCGGGGCGCGCATGTCATCGAGATCGATGCCGAAGCGCAGCGCTGTTGACGTGAGTTCTTCCTCCGTGGGGTCGAAGAGCGCAATCCAGCATCCCTCTTCCTCTTCGTCGAGTTTTTCGAGGGAACCGTAAACATTATCTGTTCGGAAGTACTCAATCATCTGCAGCTCGCGTTCTTCATCAAACGTACGAGACTCGATTATCGCTCAGCTTTTGCGCTCCTGTGAGCATTACCGATGCAGTTCACGATAAATTTACGTTGCCGCTTCGCCTGGCTACTTCGAGGAATCCCCAGGCTGACCTGCGGACTTCTCTTCTGCCTGCAGCTCTTCGATGGCGTCGCGCAGGGCCACGAGGTCACGCTCGTTTTTCTTCGTGCCGCGAACGATGATGGCGACGAAGACCGCAACGGCAATCCAGATGATCGCATAGGCGGCGATGACGAAGGGAGCCGAGGGGAGGATGGTGGAATAGACGTTTGCGAGCAGGGGGTTCATAGTTCATCACTCCATATCTTCGAGCTGGTTCTTGAGGATTTCGATGTGCGCAGCGATGGTCTCCTGACGGACGCGCATGCGGTAGAGGGCATAGGCGAGTATGAGGATGCCCAGCATGCAGATGAGGAAGG
>CADBRF010000098.1 GCA_902796975.1 uncultured Coriobacteriaceae bacterium | reverse complement strand
GGTCTCCAAAACCGGATGTTGTGGGTTCGAGTCCTTCCTGGCCTGCCAGACTTTTTCCTGCCGAGTGCGTCGTACTCGGCATTTGTTTTGATTAGGACACGTTCGCGTGAGATTGTAAACGGACAATTATGGCCAATAAGGTACACAAAAAACGTCGCCATCACGACAAAAAACAGGTCGAGACAATCGAAGCTGTTGAACAAGAGCCGCAAAAACTGACTCGCGAGCAGAAAAAGCGCAATAAGGCCAAAGCTAAAGAAGAAGAGGCCAAGCGCGAGGCAAAGCTCAAGGCGAACCAACCACCATCACGGTGGGAGCGCTTTAAAACATACATTCGCGCAGTGCGTTCTGAAATGCACCGCGTTGTGTGGCCGACACGTCCAGAGCTCGTCAACGCGAGCCTGATCGTTATCGGCGCATTGCTGTTCTTCGGCATCTATATTGCGATTATCGACAATATCGTCATTATTCCACTCGACTGGATTTCGTCGCTAGGGGCGTAAACGTTGTCTAAAAAATGGTACGTAGTCCATACCTACTCCGGGTATGAGAACAAAGTTAAAAATGGCATTGAGCGTCTGAGAGCTGTCAAGGGGCTCGAGCACAATATCTTCAAGGTGCTCATTCCCATCGAAGAGGTCACGGAGCTCAAGGAAGGCGGCCGTCGCGAGACCTCCGAGCGCAAGGTGCTTCCGGGCTATGTTCTTGTCCAGGCTGACCTTGATAAGAAATCGCCTGATGGTATTCGTGCGCAGGTGGAGATTCGCAACACACCGGGCGTCACTGGTTTTGTTGGTCACGAAAGCACGCCTATTCCGCTCACGCGCGAGGAGTTCAACAAGCTCACCAAGCATGTGAACCCCGAGGTCCCCAAGAAGACCACCACGGATTTCGCGGTTGGCGAGGTCATCAAGGTTGTCTCCGGTCCTCTCGCAGACTTCGATGGCGAGATTTCCGAGGTCAATATCGACGCCGGCAAGGTCAAGGTTCTCGTCTCCATCTTCGGGCGCGAGACACCTGTCGAACTCGGGTTCGATCAGGTGGCACACATCTAAGTCATCTCTTGCTTGTGTGCATTTAAGTTTGGAAGAACTACGGCATGCTGTGACCCCTGTGGACGGGGTGCTTCTCACGGAAGCCGTTTTCTGATAGGTAAAGATAGTTTCGGGCATCAGCCCACTGACATGTAAGGATGTTGCAATGGCAGCAAAAGGCAAAGAGCTTGAAGCACTCATTAAGCTTCAGATTCCTGCGGGCAAGGCTAATCCTGCACCGCCTGTCGGCCCTGCTCTGGGTGCTCATGGCGTCAATATCATGCAGTTCTGCACCGCTTTCAACGAGGCAACCAAGGACAAGGGCGACACCATCATCCCTGTCGAGATTTCCGTTTTCTCCGACAAGTCCTTCACCTTCATCACCAAGACTCCTCCGGCGGCAGTTCTCATTCGCCAGGCTCTCGGCATTGCCAAGGGCTCGGGCGTCCCTCAGCGCGACAAGGTTGGCACGCTGACCAAGGAGCAGCTGCAGCAGATCGCAGAGACCAAGCTCCCCGATCTCAACGCCAACGATGTCAAGGCAGCTATGAAGATTGTCGCTGGCACCGCCCGTTCCATGGGCGTGCTTGTCGAAGAGGGCGCTCTTGATTAATAGCCAGCAACTGGCTCTGTAATTTTAGGTAATAAGCAGCGTCATAGGGATGCTGCTGTGTTGTGGGAGGGGCTCGCCCCCGTTTTCACCACAAGGAGGTTTACACATGGCAAAGCACGGCAAAAAGTATCTGGCAGCTCTCGAGAAGATTGACCAGACCAAGAAGTACGCTCCGCTCGAGGCTATGAAGCTTGTCAAGGAGATTTCCTCCGCTAACTTCGATGAGTCCGTCGAGGTTTCCATCCGCCTCGGTATCGACACCCGCCAGGCAGACCAGCAGGTTCGCGGCTCCATCTCTCTCCCCAACGGCACGGGCAAGAGCGTCCGCGTTGCTGTTTTCGCTGAGGGCGATAAGGCAGATGAGGCTGTTGCAGCTGGCGCAGAAATCGTTGGCTCCGACGAGCTCGTTGCCGATATCCAGGCGGGCAACATCAACTTCGATGCTGCTATCGCAACTCCTAACATGATGTCTAAGGTTGGCCGCCTTGGTAAAATCCTCGGCCCCCGTGGCCTCATGCCTAACCCCAAGCTCGGTACGGTGACCATGGATGTCGCCAAGGCTGTTGCCGATCTCAAGGGTGGCAAGGTCGAGTACCGCGCAGACCGCTATGGCATCTGCCACGTCATCCTTGGCAAGGTTTCCTTCGATGCCGACAAGCTCGCTCAGAACTATGGTGCACTCTTTGACGAGATTCTTCGCGTGCGTCCTGCTGCTGCAAAGGGCAAGTACGTCAAGTCCGTCTCTGTGTCCACCACCATGGGCCCTGGCATCTTCGTCGACGAGAGTGTCAACCGTGGCTACGATGTTGAGGCTGAATAGCTTCTAGACGTTATCCATAAACTCGAGAACGCCGGTGAGCGATATGCTTGCCGGCGTTTTTGTTAACAAACAAACGGATATGGAGTCGCAAGCAGCGGGTTACAATATTCGCGCTAACTAATAGCTGCTGAATTGTTTCTGTCGAGTTTGAATCTCGACTGTCGTACCGAAAGGAAATACCATGAACAAGTGTTTTGTGGACCCGTTTGATTACGCAACTCAGATTGTTAAAGCCAACCCTAAGGGCATTCTGCTGACAAGCGCAGCAGATGGGGAAGTCGACACTATGACAATCGGCTGGGGCATGATTGGCAATGAATGGGGTACTCCCATGTTCATCGCCTTCGTTCGCACCGGACGTTATACGCACCAGCTCATTGAGAAGAACCCTCAGTTCACCATCAATGTTCCTGATGAAAACACCGATAAGAAGATTCTTGGATATGCGGGTACGAAGAGTCTGCGCGACTGCGACAAGATTGCCGATCTGGGCCTCACGCTTGTCGAGGGAGAGAAGATTCAAGTTCCGGGCATCGCTGAACTCCCGCTGACGCTCGAATGCGAAGTTATTTATAAACAGGATCAGGTCATTGCCGACATGCTGCCGGAAATTCAGGAAAAGTACTACCCTGACCTCCCCAGTACGGTAACGGGCGCCAATCGCGATACGCATACGGCAATCTACGGCCGTATCGTCTCTGCCTACATCATCGAGAAGTAAGTCCGCTTGCTGGCCCTATGTCAGTTGCCTCGTAGGCAATTGCCTACGAGGCAACTGACATGGCCCTTGTGTATTGTGACCAGCCAAAAGTCACAGGGGGAAATTGCTGGTTTGCAGAGCTATTCGGTGGCGTTCTTGTCGGGCGTTCCTGTGCTCTTATTCTTCAGCTTCAACTGCCGGCCAAAGGTGAGCGCCCCATCCCCAAACCGGTCGCGAATGCGATCGGCTGCATTGAGGAGGTCCCTGCTGTGGCCTGCCTGTTCCGGCGGGACGTCTGCGGCGCTATCTTCCGTTTCACTCCCGGCGGACGTCTCGTCCTTTACTGTGCTGAAAAGGTCAAGCTGGGTCTCGCCCTCTTCCTCGAATCCGGAAATGCCCACGCCAACGAGCCTGACGGAATCTCCCGGATGCCAGATCTGGGATATGAGCTCCTTGGCTATGGGGATGAACACGCGTTCGTCATCGGTCTGATAGCCGATTGAGCGCTGCGCTGTGCGGCGGGAAAGGTCGGCATAGCGGAGCTTGAGCGTGACCGTGTGCCCGGCAAGCCCCTTGTGGCGCAAACGTCTGCCCACCATGGTGCCCATGTAATCAACAGCCGCCTCTATTTCATCGCGGGTGAGCAGATCTTCTGCAAAGGTACGCTCATTGCTCACGGACTTAACGCCTGTTTCCACAACGATGGGGGAGGGGTCGATACCACGGGCTTTGTCGCGCACACGTTCGGCATTAATACCGAAAATGGGCTTGAGTAGGTCAAGCGGGGCATCCGCCAGATCTCCCAGAGTCAGTATGCCCCGGGTGCGCAGACGGTCCGCGCTCTTTTCGCCGATGCCGGACATGGCGCGCACGTTCATTGGCGCGAGAAACTTTGCCTCGCTCCCTGGGTACACAACCGTCAATCCCCGTGGCTTGTCGAGCTCGGATGCAATTTTCGCAACGGATTTTCCGGAAGCCACGCCTACGGAGCACGTGATGCCGAGCTTTGAAACCCGCTCTTGAATGCGCGAGGCGATGGAGATGGGGCTTTCGTTGGCGTAGCGTCCGGGGCTCACGTCGAGAAACGCTTCGTCAATTGAGACCTGCTCCAGCAGCGGAGACTCGTCGCCCAGTATGCTCATCACTTCCTGAGAAAGCTCACGATAACGATCAAACCGAGGCCTTGCCCAAATGGCATCCGGGCAAAGACGCTCGGCTGTCTTGCTGGGCATGGCAGAATGCACGCCGTAGGCACGCGCCTCGTAGGATGCGGTGGAGACGACGCCGCGACTGTCGGCTCTGCCTCCGACGATAACCGGCTTGCCACGCCATTCCGGGTGGTCAAGCTGCTCAACCGAGGCGAAGAAGGCATCGAGGTCCACAAGTAGGACAGCTCTGCCTTGCCAGGAGACGCCCATGGATGTGTCGCGATCGAGAATCATGAACATATTCTATAGGATGTATCTGGGTGGAATTATGGTCTCCGCGTTACAATACTAGAAAGTGCGTACCACAAGGTAAATCGCTGAACCAGGTCAGGAGAGTTGCCGTGCCACGTAAAAAGAGATTCGATTATTTCCAGTGTTTTGTCGACATAAGCGACTGCGGAGTTCGCTATGTGCGCGAGGTCGACGCCTATTTCAGGGACCAGTGCAAGTTGTGTGAAGAAGGAGGATCTGTTGATGGGGATGGCCTCCTTCAGAAATTCCAAGAGCTCCACAAGATTGAGGAAGAGTCCGACGAAATCGTCCATGAGGTCTATACGAATCTCGCCACGGAGTTTGTGACGCCGATAGACCGAGAAGATATCCTTCTTCTCGTTGGCGAGCTCGACTCTGTTGTCGATGACGTGGACGACGTGCTGCAGCGTATGTTCATGTACAACATTACGACCATCCCGGACAGCTTTGTCCAGATGATGGATGTCGTGAAACGCGCGGTTGAAGCCTTGAACATGGCATGCCAGAAGTTCACCTACTTCAAAAAGTCGGAGAGCATTCGCGAACGCATCGTGAAGATCAATGATATCGAAGACGAGGGCGATCGCGTCTATATCACGTCGATGCACGATGCATATGTGCGTGCCAAGGAATCTCACGATTATGACGAGGCGTTAACGGCTTTCGGCGTGAGCGGCGTACTTAACGCGCTCGAGAAATGTTGCGATGCCTGCGAGCATGTTTCCGATACTATGGGTCTCGTCATTATGAAGAATGCCTAGCGCGCTGCGCATACACTTGCGCGGCATCTCAAACAAATAGACAGCTCGGCGCAATTAGCTGCCCGTCCGAACGGCTGGGGAAAGGTTCTCTGCAGCCCTCGATTTGTTAACGGGTATGCTACAGAACGCATGTGCCCAAATAACTGCGCTACAATTCAGCGTGGCGCTTCGCGAGTGTGGGGTACGTGCACATTGCGGGCGTGGCGGAACAGGCAGACGCGCTGGATTTAGGTTCCAGTGGGGCAACCCGTGGAGGTTCGAGTCCTCTCGCCCGCACCACCGTACAAGACGCGACGACAGGTCGTCGTGAGGCAGCGTCCCTGGGAGGGACGCCGATGAGATTGGGAGGAACGTTGGAAGTCACAAGCAGCATCCGCGAGGAGGATGGCAAGACCCAGGTGACCATCACCTTGACCCCGGAAGAGGTCGAGCAGCATGTTAAGGGCTATTTCAAGGAGCTTGGCAAGAACCGCATCCCTGGTTTTCGCCCTGGCAAGGCTCCGCGTAAGGTGCTAGAGCAGTACTTCGGTGGCCACAAGGCTGTTTTCGAGGATTTCGCCCAGCGTATCGTCGAGGATGTCACTCCCAAGGCTGTCGATGACAAGGACATCATCTTCATCAACGACCCAGATTTCGAGGATCTCTCCGTTCTCGTTTCTGGCGAGCCGTTCAGCTGGACTGTTTTCGGTAAAGTCAAGCCCACCCTCGAGCTTCTCACCTACGATCCCGTCGATATCACCCTTCCGTCCGCAGAGGTATCCGAGGCAGAAATCGACGCTCAGCTCCAGGCTCTCCGCGAGTACTACTACACCTTCGAGACCATCGACGGTCCTGCTGAGATGGGTAACTACGTCAAGATGGCAATCACCTGCACCAACAAGGATGGCGAGCCTATCGAGGAGTTCGCAGGCGACACCCGTCTCATCGAGCTCGGCCAGGGCATCATGCCCGCGGCTTTCGATGAGCAGATCGTTGGCATGAAGGCAGACGAGACCAAGGAGTTCGATTTCGAACCTGGCGATTCCGATGACTTCGCTTACATGGGCGAAGGCCCCATCCACGCTCAGGTCACGGTCGAGGAAGTTCGCAAGAAGAAGCTTCCGGAGTCTGACGAAGAGTTCGCCAAGGCACTCAACGTCGAGAGCGTAGATGAGATTCGCAAGCAGTTCCGCGATGTCATCAGCGCTGACAAGGCTCGTGCGCTTCCGCAGCTCAAGGAAGACCGCTGCGTCGCAGCTCTCGCGCTCCGCGCCGAAGGCAAGGCACCTCAGTCCTACATCAACTACACCCGCGATGATCTGCTGAGGAACTTCTTCTACAACCTGCAGAACGAGAACAAGACGTTCGACCAGTACCTCGAGCAGAACAACCTCACGGCCGATCAGTTCCAGAAGGATCTCGACAAGCAGGCAGAGGACATCGCAACCGAGAACCTTGCTCTCGATGCTCTGTTCACCGCCCGCGAGATGGAGATCACCGAGGAAGACATCGACAAGGAGTTCGAGGCTGTCGAGAACGGTGACCAGATTCGCAAGAACTGGGAGGAGAACGGTCGCATGGCTTTCCTGCGTGAGAGCATTCGCCGCTCCAAGGCTGTCGAATGGCTGCTCGAGACTGCCAATGTCACGGAGGAGTCCACTGAGCCCGTCATCATCAACGAGGACGAAGCACCCGAAGCCGCTGAAGAGCCCGCTGCAGAGGCAGCAGACGAGAACTCTGCCGAGTAGCATCGGGCTTTCAAGTCAATGTGCGCGCATATATCGTGCGCGCACAACACCTGAGAGAACGAAGGTATTCACATGGCACTTTACGAACCCATCAGAGACCCGCTGATCCCGTACGTCATCGAGCAGTCTCCCCGTGGCGAGCGTAGCTTCGACATCTACTCTCGCCTGCTCAATGACCGCGTCATTTTCCTGGGCGAAGAGGTCACGGATGCCAGCGCCAACGTCATCATCGCCGAGCTGCTGCATCTTGAGAGCGCTGATCCCGATAAGGACATCTCGCTCTACATCAATTCGCCGGGTGGCTCTGTCACCGCTGGTCTCGGCATCTACGACACCATGCAGTTCATCAAGCCCGATGTCAGCACCATCTGCGTTGGCATGGCTGCTTCCATGGCTGCTGTGCTTCTCGCCGCTGGCGCTCCTGGCAAGCGTCTTGCGCTCCCCAATTCACGCATCATGATTCACCAGCCTTCTGGTGGCGCCCAGGGCAAGCAGACCGATATTGCCATCATGGCCGAAGAGATTCGTCTCTGCCGCGAGCAGATGAACGGCATCCTCTCCAAGCACACCGGTCAGCCCATCGAGAAGATTCAGGCAGATACCGAGCGCGATAACTTCATGTCTCCTCTCGAGGCAAAGGAATATGGCCTGGTCGACGATGTCGTCATGTCTCGTGCAGCTGCTGCTGATGCGATTAAGGCTAACTAGGCACCGCAAATAAAGGACTCATAAAACATGGCACAAGGTACCCAGGGCTTCGACGGCGGTGCTCTTCGCTGCTCGTTCTGCGGAAAGACGCAAGATCAGGTTGACAAGCTCATAGCAGGCGATGGAGTCTACATCTGCAATGAGTGCGTGAGCCTGTGCGCAGACATCATCGGCGAAGATGCTTCCGTGGTCGATGGAGGCTTGCCTCATGCGACGGGCAAGAAAGAGGGTCTTATCTCAATTGAAGACCTGCCTACGCCCTCCCGCATCCATGCGGAACTTTCGGAATATGTGATTGGCCAGGAGAGCGCCAAACGCGCGCTCTCCGTGGCGGTCTATAACCACTACAAGCGCGTCGCCTCAGGGCTCGACGCCAAAGACGGCGATGTCGAGCTTGCGAAGAGCAACATCTTGCTGCTCGGCCCCACCGGCTGTGGCAAGACGCTGCTTGCGCAGACTCTCGCGCGCATTCTGGACGTTCCGTTTGCCATTGCCGACGCCACGGCGCTCACCGAGGCGGGCTATGTGGGCGAGGATGTGGAGAACATTCTCCTCAAGCTCATCACGGCTGCAGACAACGATATCGACCGAGCTCAGATTGGTATCGTCTATATCGACGAGATCGATAAAATCGCCCGCAAGGCGGAGAACCTCTCCATCACGAGAGACGTCTCCGGCGAGGGTGTCCAGCAGGCGCTGCTCAAAATCATTGAGGGCACCGACGCGGCAATTCCTCCCGCAGGCGGGCGCAAGCATCCCCAGCAGGAGCTCATCCATATCGACACCACCAATATCCTGTTCATATTCGGTGGCGCCTTCGTGGGACTCGACCAGATTATCGGCGAGCGTGTCGGCAAGCGCGGCATCGGCTTCAACGCAGATCTTTCGGAGACAAAGCAGGAGAAGACGGACGAGCTTCTCGCGCAGGTGCTTCCCGAAGACCTTAACAAGTTCGGCATGATTCCCGAGTTCGTTGGCCGTATCCCCGTCATCTCCTCTGTCAAAGAGCTCGACGAGGACGACCTGGTGCGTATTCTTACCGAACCGAGAAACGCGCTGGTCAAGCAGTACGACCGTCTCATCTCGTTTGATGGTGCGGAGCTGGAGTTCCAGGACGACGCCCTCCATGCCATTGCTAAGCTTGCCATTGAGCGTGGCACAGGTGCACGCGGCCTCCGCGCAATTTGCGAGAGCGCCCTCCAGGACGTCATGTACTCGCTTCCGGATGACGAGACGATCACGAAGGTCATCGTCACGCCCGAATGTGTTCGCGAGAACGCAGAACCTGTGCTCCTGCACGAGGGCGAGGAAGAAGCAGAAGAGGAAACCGAGGCGCTTCCCGCCTAGTCTCTTCTTGCATATCGGTATTGCAAGGCTCGTGTGGCTGCTCTCTTGGGGGCAAGGCCATGCGAGCCTTTTTGCGTCGTCTTCCGAATCGAGCTCCGTTAGGGGGCATGGGAGTTTCCACGCTCGTGCTGGTCGCCTGATGAGGATGGGTATATCCCAGATTGAGCGGTAAGATAAAGAGCACGTTTATTCACGAATACGGGGGATTATCATGGCTGAGATGCCCAAGACTTACAATCCTGCCACTGTTGAAGAGCAGATGCTGGACAAGTGGCTTGAGGGAAAATACTATCGCCGCTCCGAGGGCAAGGGCCTGGGAGACCGCACCGTTGTCATCCCACCACCCAATGTCACGGGCATGCTTCACATGGGTCATGCCCTCGATGACACGATTCAGGATGCCTACATCCGCTATTCGCGCATGCGCGGATACTCTACCCGCTGGATTCTGGGCACCGACCACGCCGGCATTGCCACGCAGACGAAGGTCGACAAGAAGCTGAAATCCGAGGGCATCTCCCGTCTGGAGATTGGTCGAGATGCCTTCATCGAGGAATGCCAGAAGTGGCGTCACCAGTACGGTGGCATCATCGTCGAGCAGATCAAGCGCATGGGCTGCTCCGTGGACTTCGAGGATGAGAAGTTCACGATGAGCCCCGAGTACGCGCGTGCCGTTCGCAAGGTCTTCTGCGACTGGTATCACGACGGCCTCATCTACCGTGGAAAGCGTATCGTCAACTGGTGCCCGAGCTGCACCACCGCCATCTCCGATGATGAAGCAGAGTACAAGGACGAGAAGGGCCATCTCTGGTATCTTCGCTACCCGCTTACCGAGCCTGTCGATGGCATCGAGTACATCACGGTGGCAACCACCCGCCCCGAGACCATGCTCGGAGATACGGGCGTCGCGGTTTCCCCCAACGACCCAGACAAGCAGAAGTTCGTGGGAAAGACGGTCATGCTCCCCATCGTCAACCGTGAGATCCCCATCTTCAGCGATTGGCACGTGGATGCCGGCTACGGTACGGGTTTTGTGAAAGTCACGCCTGCTCATGACCCGAATGACTTTGCTATGGGCGAGGCGCACGATCTGCCCCAGATCAACATCTTCGATGAGCATGCCATCGTGGTGGATGGCTACGGCGAGTTCTCGGGCATGAACCGCGACGAGTGCCGCGAAGCCGTGGTCGCCTGGTTCGAGGAGCATGAACTGCTCGACCATATCGAGGAAATCGAGCATTCTGTCATGCACTGCTACCGGTGCGATTCCGCTCTCGAGCCTTGGCTCTCTGAGCAGTGGTTCGTAGCGGTTGACAAGCTCAAGGGGCCTGCAATGGATGCCGTCACGAGCGGGGAAGTCACTTTCCACCCCGCGCGCTGGGTTCAGACCTACACCACCTGGATGGACAACCTGAAGGACTGGTGCATCTCCCGCCAGCTGTGGTGGGGTCACCGCATCCCCGTGTTCTACTGCGAGGACTGCGGATGGCAGGATGCTCTCATGGAAGACACTGACACCTGCCCCACGTGCGGCGGCCATCATGTGCACCAGGACGAGAACGTACTCGACACCTGGTTCTCCAGCCAGCTGTGGACCTTTGCCACGCAGGGCTGGCCGGATCATCCGGAGC
>CADBRF010000097.1 GCA_902796975.1 uncultured Coriobacteriaceae bacterium | reverse complement strand
CGACACCTGGATCGAGCCCTTCCCGCTGCAGAGCAACAACAACATCCACGAGGGCAATGCGCTGCGCATGGATTGGAACGATGTTCTGCCGGCGGAGGAGTGCAGCTACATTATTGGGAACCCACCATTCCTTGGTGCTCGTAACCAGAGCAAGGAGCAAAAGGCAGAAATCGCTAACGTTTATGACCATTCCAAGAACTGCGGAAACATCGATTACGTTGCCGGCTGGTACAAGAAGGCTGCTGACTATATCGGAGACAACTCAATCCGGTGCGCCTTTGTTTCTACGAATTCGATTTGCCAGGGCGAGCAGGTTGCGAATGTCTGGAAACCACTTTGGGATGAGAATATTCGAATTGACTTTGCGTATGACACTTTCCGCTGGGTCAATGAAGCTAATGATATGGCACATGTGTTTGTTATCATTGTAGCTTTCTCAAAGCTGGGTGGAGGCAAGCGGCTCTTCCATCATGAAAGCCCGGATTCTTCTCCTGAGGTGCTAAGCGTTGAGAACATCAATGCGTTTCTATCTGATGCGCCCGACGTGTTTATTTGGAATCGGAGTAAGGCTCTGTGTGGTGTACCGAAAATTGGCATTGGAAACAAGCCGATCGACGGCGGAAATTATCTTTTCAAAACGGAGGAGAAGCAGAAGTTCCTTGCTGACGAGCCTGCGGCAGAAGGTCTCTTTCATCCTTGGCTTGGGTCCGACGAGTTCATCAAGGGAAAAACGCGCTGGGTGCTTTGGCTTGGGGACCTTGACGAGCGTCAATTAGACGAACTTCCACATTGCCGCGAGCGTATCAAAGCGGTTCATGAATTCAGACTGGCATCGAAGAGCGCCCCCA
Organism: uncultured Coriobacteriaceae bacterium; assembly: GCA_902796975.1. Taxonomy (GTDB): domain Bacteria; phylum Actinomycetota; class Coriobacteriia; order Coriobacteriales; family QAMH01; genus CADBRF01. The sequence continues at coordinate 2,788 of CADBRF010000097.1, read as the reverse complement.
CGAGAAAGCTGGCGGAAAAGCCAGCGCGCTTTCACGTTGAGAACATGCCTAGTGGGACATCTATTCTCATACCCAAAGTCTCGTCAGAGCGGCGGAATTACATACCGATGGGTTTCATAAGTCCGGAGGTTTTTTGCAGCGATCTTGTCTTCCTCATCCCTAATGCTACGCTTTACCAATATGGCATTCTTCAGTCACAATTCCACAATGCCTGGATGCGCACGGTATGCGGGCGTTTGGAAAGCCGATATCGCTATTCCGGGGGTATTGTTTACAACAACTTCATTTGGCCAGGTGTTCATGGTCCCGCAGACCTCGCAACGCCGGTGGAAGACCTTGTTTCTCCCGAGACTCGCCAGCGCATCGAGACCTGTGCCCAAGCTGTCCTTGACGCGCGCGATGCGCATCCGGATGCGACCCTCGCCGACCTCTACGACCCTGATAAAATGCCCCCCGACCTGCGCAAAGCCCACCATGAGCTCGACCAAGCCGTCGAAGCGGCCTATGGCGTCGATTTCAATGGCGATGAGGAGAAAATCGTAGCCCACCTCTTCAAGCTCTATGCCCTGGCAACGGAAGGGGAGTAGCTTCTCGTTCAATTGCATTGCAAAATATCGGTTGCTTTATGAGCGGATATTTCGGAGACATGCAAATACTTCCTATAAGCAAGGTGACATAACGAAGACGAACAAGAGTCTCCAAGGGAGGGCCGTCAGCTCTTTCTCATGTTGTCTGGGCGACGCGCTTCTAACCAGGCTGTTTTGCAGGAGCGATCTATAACATTTCGAAGAATCTTACGATAAAGAAACTATAAACGACAATAAATAGTTGCGAAAACTATAACCGACTATAAAATAATTGAAGAACTATAAACGACTATACAATTATTGGTGGTTGCCATCTGCCGGAGGCGCAAATGAGTCAGAATCCCTACACACTTTCTTTTGGAACGGAACCGGCGGAAATCATTCCACGATTGGTGCAGATGTCGGAAATCATTGAAGAGTTCAGCGCGTTAAAGCCCTCGCAATCGCTGTACATGATTACAGGTGTGCGAGGGTCCGGAAAAACGGTCTTCATGACATCGATTGCGAGCCACTTCAAGGCCTTCGACGATTGGGTTGTCGTTGAGCTCAATCCCGAACGTGACCTGCTGGAGGACCTCGCATCGAAGTTGAGCAGCCAAAACGAGCTTGCGAAACTGTTCAAGTCCGCAAAAATCAATCTCTCATTCTTTGGCTTCGGCCTCGAGGTAAACGGTGCCGCGCCTATCACGAACATTGAGGTTGCAGTTGAGCGTATGCTTGAAAGTCTTGAAAAGAAAGGCAAACGCGTGCTTGTCACCATCGACGAAGTCACGAATAGTCCGCATATTCGAGAATTTGCAGCATCGTTTCAAATTTTTCTCAGGCAGAAGCTCCCTATTTTCCTTGTCATGACCGGCTTGTATGAAAATATCTACGACCTTCAAAATGAGAAGACTCTCACGTTTTTATTCAGAGCTCCTAAAATCTCTCTCAAGCCGCTCAACATCGGCACCATTGCAGCAAATTACGAGTCGGTTTTTGGCGTTGATTCGTTCGAAGCGCTCAAGATGGCAAAGCTCACGAAAGGGTTTGCTTTTGCGTTTCAGCTGCTGGGTTATCTCTCTTGGAAGAAAGACGGAGATTGGCAGAATGCTCTTCCGGAGTACCGGCAATATCTCGATGAACTCGTGTACGACAAGATCTGGTCAGACCTTTCACGCGGCGACCGGCGGGTTCTTCATGCCATGGCAGTTGTGAAGACGGGGAAAGTTTCTGACATTCGCTCCTATCTTGGTGCGAGCAGCAACGAGTTCAGCCCATACCGCCAGAGGTTGATTCGCAAGGGTCTTATCAGCGGGGAGGGGCGCGGGTACGTGGAGTTTACGCTTCCCGCGTTCGACGAGTATGCCCTCGCGAATTTCGACGAGGAATGAAGAACATTCAGCGCGTCAGCAACTAGCAAGGAGGCCAGACATACCCGTCATCAGGCTCGATTCTGAACCCGCGCGCTCCTTGATAAAGCTGTGTCAAGTGAAGACTCGCGGTGCTTTGCTGAGATAGCTCGCGTCCCGCACTAGCTGCTGTTCTTCGCACCCTTGCGCCGTTTGTCCGCACGGCTCCTGCCCGTCTGAACGAATACCGAACAGCTGTTCGGTAAAATCGTGTCGCGCCCGCCTACTAGTATGTTCGCCGTTGCAAGCCAAGGCGACCGGAGGAACTATGAGACAGCGGACATACATGTGCATCGATTTGAAGTCGTTCTATGCGTCAGTGGAGTGCGTGGAGCGTGGGCTCGACCCGCTTGCTACAGACCTTGTGGTGGCCGATAGAACCCGTGGCCGGGGCACTATCTGCCTCGCCGTCAGCCCCTCGCTCAAGGCGAAGGGGGTCCGCAACCGGTGCCGTCTGTTCGAGATCCCCTTCAACCGCGATTACATCATTGCCCCGCCGCGCATGCGCCGCTACATAGAATACTCGGCCGATATCTACGCCATCTACCTGCGTTATGTGGCCAAGGAAGACATCCACCCCTATTCGGTAGACGAGGTCTTCATCGACGCCACGCCCTACCTCTCGCTCTATGGCATGACGGCGCGCGAGCTGGGAGACACGATTCGCAGAGACATCCTGGCGCGTACGGGCATCCCCGCCACCTGCGGTATCGGGAGCAATCTCTACCTCGCCAAGGTCGCGCTGGACATCCTTGCAAAGCACAGTCCCGGCTTCATCGCCGAGCTGGACGAGACGAGCTACAAGCAGCT
>CADBRF010000096.1 GCA_902796975.1 uncultured Coriobacteriaceae bacterium | reverse complement strand
TACCTCCATCCTCGTGCCGGTTATGGCTGCTGTCTACCTGCTTCTCGGCCTCATCATCACCATCACGCACATCGGTGATGTTCCCGCGATGTTCGCCTACATCTTCAGCGACGCCTTCGATTTCTCATTCCTCGCAGCCGCTAATACGCCAGAAGCATTCTTCGGCGGCCTGTTCGGTTCCATGATGATTCAAGGTATCAAACGTGGTCTCTACTCCAATGAGGCCGGTATCGGTTCTGCTCCTAACGCAGCTGCGACCGCATCGGTGAGCCACCCTGTGAAGCAGGGTCTGGTCCAGGCGCTTTCCGTCTACATCGACACCCTCTTCATCTGCACCATTTCCGCCTTCATCCTCATGCTCTACTACGTGAGCTGTGCAGGCGCCCTTCCCATCGACCCGAGCACGGGCGCCCCGGTTTCGAACATGACCTTCGCCCAATACGCAATTCACGGTGGCATGGACAGTCTCGGTCTTGGTGGGGTTGGAATGGGCATCTTCACCTTCGCGGTGTGCGCCTTCGCCTTTTCGAGCCTCATCGGCAACTACTTCTACGCCGAGAGCAACCTGCTCTACATCACCAAGAGCAAGACGATTATGGTCATCTTCCGCATCACCTGCCTCATTGCCATCTTCGTGGGCTGCCTCATCCCGCTGGGTCTGGCATGGAACCTCGCGGACATCTTCATGGGCTTCATGGCGATTGAGAACCTCATTGTCATCCTGATCCTGGGCAAATGGGCCTACAAAGCGCTCGACGATTACACCGAGCAGAAGAAGCGCGGCCTCGACCCGATCTTCGTTGCCGAATCCATCCCCGGTATGCCGGAGACCCAGTGCTGGCATCTTGGCAAGGATGACCTCTCTGACCTCGGTAACAGCACAGAGCCGCTCATTGAGTACCTGAAGGAGGCAAGCGGTCTGGACGACAGCGTCTTCGCCGTTCCCGATATGCGCGCCTTTGCCATTGACTCCGCTGCTACCCGCAACGCCAAGCAGGCGGTTGAGGGGGCCGAGGAAGCTGTAGAGGCAGCAGAGAAGGCTGCCATCGCCGCGCAAAAGGCTGCAAAGGCCGCTGCAGATGCCGCTGCTGCCGCAACTGCCGCTGCGGGAGCTGCAACCGAGATTGGCCAGGATGTCGAGGATGCCGAAAAAGGGGCTTCCGAGAAAAAGTAAACCAAGTATCTCTGGCTATTGACTGCTGACTTGAGGAGGGGTGTCTGCTGAAGCGGCATCCCTCCTTGCCTTTGGTAACCCTTACGTATCTTCATCTGTTCTCCTCGCTTGCTACGGGAGCGCAGGGATATGATAGGAATCGAAAAATGACGCCGAATCCGGCGCGTACACGAGAGGACGACTCTATGATTACACCCGCCTGGCGCATCCGCGATGCGGTCGATGTGGATATGCCGCTCATAAGGGAGCTTTTCGTAGAGGAGGGCTTCACGGACCTCACCGACCCCACGGGCATTCGCGTGGCGGCAACTCCCGACAACACCATGCTTGGCGCCTGCAGGTCTGAGCAGGGGAGCGATGGCCATTGGAATATCCGTCCTGTCGTGGTGTTCGATGTCGTCCAGCACCATGGCGTTGGCGCATCGCTTCTCCGTGATGCGCTCAAGCGCCATCCTGATATGTACCTGGTTTCCCGTGGAGAGATAGAGCCCTTCTATCTCGCCTGCGGTTTTGAACGCTGCAGCTGGGAGGAGATTGCCCCCGAGTTCCAGAACGAATGCGCCCAGTGCGCAGACCGCGCATCTTGCGGACCCATCCCCTTCAAAGCGAAAGACGTGGACCTTACCCTCACCTTTTTGGGCACTTCTTCGGGTTGCGGAGTCCCCGCCTTTTTCTGCCATTGCCCAAGCTGTGAGGCAGCGCGCGAGAACCCTGCCCTGCGGCGCACGTGCACGGGTGTTGTCCTCCGCGGTCGCGGCACAACACTCATCGATACTCCGCCAGACCTTCGTGCCCAACTCGTGCGCGAAGACGTGCACGACATCGATGAAGTCTTCTTGACTCACGCGCATTACGACCACCTCGGCGGTTTTGGCGAGCTCGAATACCTCATCCGCCTCTACCAGGATCGCCCTATGCCCTTCCACGCGAGCGCTCCCGCGATGAACGAGGTGTTCAAAGAGTTCAGCTACATGGACGATATCTTCGCCATAGACTATCTGGAAGAGTTTGACACGCGTACGGTTTCTGACGGTCTTACAATCCAGGCGCTTCCGCTCAACCACTGTCCAGGCGCGATGGGTTACCTCATCACGAGCTCCTCGGGCAAGCGCACCTTCTATGCACCCGATACCGCCGAGCTCAAACCCGATGTCATAAGGCTGCTCAAGGGAGTGGACAACCTCATCATGGACTCCACCTTCTGGGGAGAAGCGGGCAACTTCAAGACCCATCATAGCATGCAGCAGACCATCGATGAAGGCATTAACCTGCTCGATGCTGGCGCCATCTACCTCACACATCTGGCTCCGCATATTTGCGAGCCGGATGAGAATGTCATCGATGAGCTCTATGCCTACGTCAAGCAATTCGAAGGCCGTGTGATTGTTGCCGAAGACGGCATGAAAGTCCCGCTCTCCTAGCTCTCTGGTAAGATGACCGCCATGAATTCCAAGAGCAACATCGAGGC
>CADBRF010000095.1 GCA_902796975.1 uncultured Coriobacteriaceae bacterium | reverse complement strand
CGAGGCGGTCATCCGCGTGATGCAGTTCATCTACGGCCACATCATGTATGCCGAGCTCAACACCAAGAGCGATTACTGCCAGAAGTGCGGCTACGATGGCGAAATTCAGATCGTCGAAGACGACGGCAAGCTCGTGTGGGAATGCCCCAACTGCGGCAACCGCGACCAGAGCACATTGAACGTTGCCCGTCGTACCTGCGGCTATATCGGAACCCAGTTCTGGAACCAGGGTCGCACGCAGGAAATCAAGGACCGCGTTCTTCACCTCTAGCATGCGCAGGGGGGGAGGCGTTCTCCTCCCCCTCACACTATCTGAACCGGTTTTCTGGGCACATGATTGGCAGAATGCTGGTAACGCCAGCTCTTTGCATTAGAGATGTGAGGGGCGGTATTCTTACGCTGCAATGAGCTATCTCGTGTAAAAGAGGGTTTGATGAATTACTCGCGAATCAAGTTCTGCGATATCGCCGATGGCGAAGGTGTGCGCACATCGCTCTTCGTTTCAGGCTGCACCCATTATTGTGACGAGTGCTTCAATCCCGAAACATGGAATTTTGCCAATGGGGACGTGTTCACTGCAGCGGTTGAAGACGAGATTCTCGAAAGCCTCTCCAAGCCCTTCTGCGATGGGCTGACGGTTTTGGGCGGCGAGCCCATGGAACCGCAAAACCAACGCGCCCTCGTTGACTTTCTCGAACGCGTCAAGCGTGAATGCCCGGACAAGAATATATGGTGCTATACGGGTGATATCTACGAGGATCTTCTCGACTCTACTAGCCCGAGGCATACCGAGGTAACCAATCGGCTCCTTGGTACAATCGATGTACTGGTTGATGGCCCCTACCAGAAGGAAAACCACGATATCACGCTTCGCTTCCGCGGCTCCTCCAACCAACGAGTCATCGATGTCCCGGCTTCGAGAGCCGCCGGCAGAGTGGTGCTCTGGCATGATGACCCGGAGTTCGAAACCCACACTATGTAGCATCGTTTCTGCGAGTTTGATAAAGGAGCCTGCTTGTCAGCGGGCTCCTTTTTGTTGCAGAAAACCACTGGTCGATAGTTATGTTGCGCATTCCTCATCCAGCTGCGAAACGCCGGAATTTACGGGTGAGATGTGCTGTCTGTGGAATCTTTGTGCGCGTTGGCTTCTACATTCTTGCAGTGGGGCAAACATCGGCGGATAGTGTATCCGCTACCCTGCAGGAGGCGGGGAACACCGTCGGAAGACGGCATCATTGGAATGGCGTGGATGCGCCAAGAATGCGCTGGATAGCGCAAGAAGGAGTTTGTAGTGTCAGAAGATCAGTTCATTGCCGACGAGGGCAAGATCGAAGACGAGGCTGCCATCGAGGAGACCGTGGCAGAAGAAGAGGCAATCGAGGAGGCTGTTGAGCCTGTCGAGGCCGAGGAAGAAGTCGAAGACGAATTCGACGAGGACGATTTCGACGAAGACGATGAAGAGCTCGAGGAAGACGACGAGGAAGAGGAAGAAGAGGCTCAGCACGAGCCCACTCCCGAAGAGCTTGACCGCTTCGAGCGCGATCTTCGCGATCGCGTGAGCAAGGCTGGTCGCCTCCTGCGTCGTCGTCACGAGATTATGGAAGAGAAGCGCGAAGCAGACAGGCAGAAGAACAATGTGCTTGTCCGCATGCTGAAGCTTCTCGCACTCAAGCCCGCTATGGAGCAGAAGGAAATGGCCGAGCTGCTCGGCATAAGGCTTCATGAGGTCGATGAGAACCTCGCTCTGCTCGAGGGTCTGGGCTTTGTTGCACGCGAACAGCCTGAAGGCGAGCCCGACATGCGCGCTGTGGTTGCATCTCTCACCGAAGAGGGCGTCGAGGCTTCCAAGACCGAGCCCACGCTGGTGAAGGGCGATCCGTTCCTCCCCGCTATGAAGGAAGACGATATCGAGGATTTCGATGCCCTGGTCAACAAGGTCATCGAGGTCATTGAGGCTACGGGTGTTTCCGATGAGGACCGTTCTGACCGCGGCGGCAGCCGTGGCGGTTTTGGCGGCCGTGACGATCATCGTGGCGGCAGGCCCGCCGGTCGCGGTGGCGATCGTGGTGGCTTCGGTGGTCGCGGTGGCGACCGTGGTGGCAACCGTGGCGGCTTCGGCGGCCGTGGCGGCGACCGTGGTCATGGCGGAGACCGTGGTGGCAACCGCGGCGGATTCGGCGGTCGCGGTGGCGATCGTGGCGGCAACCGCGGCGGCTTTGGTGGTGACCGTGGCGGCAACCGCGGCGGATTCGGCGGTCGCGGTGGCGATCGTGGCGGCAATCGCGGCGGCTTTGGTGGCCGTGGCAGAGACCGTGGCGGCAACCGCGGTGGCTTCGGCGGAGGCCGTGACCGCTTCTAACTCGTCTTGGGCTTAATGCCCGGCATAGATGGTCTGAGCGTGCGGGTGGGCATGTGCCTTCCCGCACGTTTTTTATGAAGAGGTTGAAGCTGCTCGGGTGTAGTCTTTTCACCCTTTCCTTTTGTGTGCTTGGTAGAACTATTCTTCTTGGCGCATTGACTATTACCCTCGATAAGAGATAATGAAACGTAATCTAATAGCCTCGGCAGGTAACTGAGAGGCCTGTAACCAGACCAAGTATCGAGCGGAGGCTTCTCATGAGCACACCCACCATCACATCGGTAAATATCTCCACGCGTAAGGGTACGCAGAAAACCCCAGTCGATGAACCGCAAAAGGTCGTCGAAATGTACGGCCTGGAGAATGACGCCCACGCCGGCAAATGGCATCGTCAGGTCTCCTTCCTCGCTTCCGAGTCCATCGACAAGGCCGTTGCAGCCGGCCTTGACGTTGAAGAAGGTTCGTTTGGGGAGAACTTCACCACTGAGAACATCGACCTGCTTGCTCTTCCGCTGGGCACCCAGCTCAAGCTCGGCGACGAGGTCCTCGTCGAGGTGAGCCAGATTGGCAAGGTCTGTCACACTCGCTGTGCCATCTACTACGCTGCCGGCGATTGTATCTTCCCGCGCGAGGGCATTTTTGCCGTGGTCCTCAAGGGCGGCATGGTCAAGGAAGATGACCCCATCGAGATTGTCAAAATGGGCGATGGCACGTGTGAGTATTCACCTGCCGAAGCGCTCGAGGAAGTCGAAGCAGCTCGTGCTGCTGGCACGCTCTAACGTCACTCACAGGTCTATAACTGCTCTATAGCGCTTGCGAGGAGCGGCTCTGCATCCGTAGGATCCCGAACGGGAACTGCAATATGCAGGGCCGTTCCTTCGTTCGCGTGGTGAGACGTGCCTGACACCCTATCCCTGCGGTCAATAAAGTTTCACGCATGAAACTCTTGCATCAAATCCGGGTACAATAGCTTCTTGGACTTTACGAGGAGGGAATATGTCCGGAGCGGACAAGACGACAATGGTAACAGGCCAGACGGAAACCGATGCAAAGCACATGACACTTGATACGCTTGCGCTTGGGTCCACCGCAACCATTTTGAGCGTTGATTGTGAAGAGAAGCAGCTCCGCCAGCATATTCTCGATATGGGTCTCACTCCTGGTGTCGACGTTGCGATGATCAAGGCTGCTCCCATGGGCGACCCCCTGCAACTCAGGCTTCGTGGCTACGAGTTGACTATCCGCAAGGCTGATGCTGCTCAGATTTCCATCGAACATATTCGCGAGTACGCGGCACCTAAGACGGCGGAGCAGTCGAAGCAGGGGCACCGTAAGGTGGAGCTCACAAGTCAGACGCCGCATCCGGCTCTCGGCGAGTTCGATGGAACCCAGGACGACCAGGATAGCAAGTCCGGCTACAAGCCCCGTTCGAGCTCCCATATGATTCCGGAGGGCAAGCCGCTTTCTCTCGCGCTTGTGGGAAACCAGAATTCCGGTAAAACCACGCTTTTTAATGCCCTCACTGGGTCTAACCAGCATGTGGGCAATTTCCCGGGCGTTACGGTTGACCGCAAGGACGGGCATATCCGTGACCATAAAGAGGCGCTTGTCACCGACCTTCCAGGCATCTATTCGCTTTCGCCCTACACGAATGAAGAAATCGTTTCGCGCCAGTACGTGCTCGATGAGAAACCCAATGCGATCATCGATATCGTCGATGGCACGAATATCGACCGCAACCTCTACTTGACGCTTCAGCTCATGGAGCTCGACGTCCCCATGGTAATCGCTCTGAACATGATGGACGAAGTCGTTGCAAATGGTGGGAATATCGATGTCAACCTGCTAGAAGCGGAGCTCGGCGTGCCGGTCGTGCCTATCTCTGCTTCGCAGGGCCAGGGTGTGAACGAGCTCGTTGAACACGTCCTTAACGTGGCTCGTAGGAGCATGCGCCCCGGCAGAGTCGATTTCTGCAGGAGCGATGCTCCCGATGGTGGCGCCTTGCATCGATGCATTCATGGCGTCATGCACCTTATCGAAGACCACGCGGAACGCGCTGGGCTTCCCAAACGTTTTGCGGCGACGAAGCTCATTGAGAATGACCCCCTGGTTATCAAAGCGCTTGCCCTTGAACAGAACGAGCTCGACGCTGTTGAGCACATCGTCTCCCAGATGGAGCGCGAGAGCGGCGTTGACCGTGCAGCGGCTATCGCAGACATGCGCTTCTCCTTCATCGAAGACCTGTGCAAACGCTGCGTGGCAAAACCCCATGAGAGCCGCGAACATGCGCGTTCGGTCAAGGCAGACCGCATTCTCACAGGCAAGTACACGGCAATCCCCACTTTCATCCTCATCATGGCGGCAGTTTTCTGGCTTACCTTCACTGCCGTGGGCCAGCCGCTTTCGGACCTGTTGGCTATGGGCATCGACTGGCTCACCGAAGCAGTTCGAAGCGGGCTAGAGGCGTTTGGCACCAACCCGCTTGTCATATCGCTTGTCTGCGATGGCGTTTTCCCGGGCGTGGGCACTGTCATTTCCTTCTTGCCCATCATTGTTGTGCTCTTTGTCCTGCTTTCCACGCTCGAAGATACGGGCTATATGGCACGTGTTGCCTTTTTCATGGACAAGATGCTCCGCAGACTGGGCTTGTCCGGCAGAAGCTTTGTCCCGCTCCTGATTGGGTTTGGCTGTAGCGTGCCCGCGATTATGGCGACCCGCACCTTGCCGTCTGAGCACGACCGTCGTATGACGGTGATGCTCGTGCCCTTCATGAGCTGCTCTGCCAAGCTTCCTGTATACGCCCTGCTCTGTGGCTTCTTCTTCCCCGAGCACGCGGCGCTCGCTATGCTGAGCCTTTACCTGCTTGGCATCCTTGTCGGCATTATCGCAGCACTCGTGCTGAGCAAGACCGCTTTCCGCGGCGACCCCGTCCCCTTTGTGATGGAGCTTCCTAACTACCGGCTACCCAGCGCCTCGACGGTTCTGCGCATGGCATGGGATAAGGCGAAGGGTTTCGTGCACAAGGCTTTCACGGTGGTTTTCGTGGCGACGCTGCTCATCTGGTTCCTTCAGACCTTCGATATCCGCCTAAACGTCGTGGATGTCCAGACGCAGAGCATGCTCGCTGCAATCGGCATGCTCGTCGCCCCCATCTTTGCTCCGCTGGGTTTTGGCGATTGGCGCGCGGCAACGGCAATCATTACTGGCTTTATGGCGAAGGAAAACGTCGTTTCCACTATCACGCAGCTTGTCGCCGGAGATGTTGCCCTGCTCGGCACTATCTTCACACCTTTCACCGCCTATGTGTTCCTCGTATTCGTGCTGCTCTACACGCCCTGCGTTGCCGCGATTGGCACGGTCAAGGGAGAGATTGGTGGCAAGTATGCGACAGTGGTCGTCATCATGCAGTGCGTGGTGGCCTGGCTCATCGCCTTCCTTGTTCATGCGATAGGCCTCATGTTCGGGCTTGTGTAGACGCGGACAATTCGTCCGCTGTCACTTAACGTCCCATAGGTCGAAGGGGCGGGCGAAAACGACCACTCGTTCAACTGAACTAGCGCGAAATATTTGATAATATAGCTACATAGCCATGACGCGCCGGCCGCTGTGCCGGTTCACCGTCATGGCTATTTCACTACATATCTTCGCATCTTCCCTGACTTATGTTGAAGAGGTGGGCGAAAACGACCACTCGTTCAACTGCCGGCTCATAAGGTAAAATTTCATTACGGGGACAAGGGCTTGCACATCGTACCGTATATCGGGAGGCTTTGATGGTGTATACAATTGATCAGCTATATGATGCGAGATGGAAACCCGTTCTCATAAAAACGTCGGGCGACGATACACTGGAGTATTCCGGAGAAGTGCTCGACGTGAACTCTCCTGATGATTTCGATGACGAAGTAGAACCGTCGATTTTTTTAAGACTACCAACGATGAAACAATGTGCTTCAGAATAGACACTATCGAATCTATCGAATTTCTAGATGAGTAGATAGGATAATACAGTGGGCATGGAGAGATGGCAATGCGATGAAGCGTGACATGGATCTTATCAGGCAGATTCTGCTTGAGTTGAAGAGGTGGGCGAAAACGACCACTCGTTCAACCCTACTGGGGGAATCTCTTCTCTGAGAAAACTGATAAATGATGGCTATTCAAAATGGCAACGAATGGGGCTCCATCCTCAAAGTTCTATTGATATGGATTTGCTAGGTGAACCGAGAATGATAGTCGATAATCGCTATAGCAAAATCTCAGATCAAGAAGCGATAACTGAAATATGTGCTGATATGGACTACTGGACAGCGAATGGGGCGTTCAATTTCAAAGAGGCGATAGTAATAGTCAAAGATGGCGGAAGTCGCGATCTCTATATGAGAAAAATGAAGCCCCAGCCTCAGTCCTAGACCGAGGGGGGCTTCATTCAGATTATTCTAGCACTTTTCGGGGCGTGGTGTAAAGGCAGAAGCGCGTGTCTCAGGAACACGTGACCGCTAGGTCGTGAGGGTTCGAATCCCTCCGCCCCGACCATTGACATTGGAATCAGGCCATCCGCACGGGTGGCTTTTTTGTTGAAGAGGTGGGCGAAAACGACCACTCGTTCAACAACCTATTTTATTGATATGAAGAAAATCTACGAAATACATGAAGTCCCAAACACGCTAACTCTTGTCGAACGTGTTCGTTTACGTGCGGCCAGCAAAGGCATATCAGAGGATGATGCTGCACAATTAATGTTGGCTGACGAAATGCTCGAGCGTTGGAAAAGGGAAAAGGCAGAGCAAGGCAACTCCTAGAAACGTATGCTCTACGTTGTTTATGTGGCACTTGTCCTATGGTTTCTCCTGTGGTAGAAGCCGCGGGAACAAAGAACTGCCATTGAGAGGTGTGAACTCGCTGGCATCTCTGCCTTTCATGCTCTGTATGACGACATCAGAGCTAAAGTTTGAAGCCTATCAGCTCAAGCGGCAAGTCATTTGTGTTCGCAGCTATCGCATGGGCGGCAGTTTATTACAAAGCATTCAACGTACGAAAGTAATCTGAGCTTCAAAACTAGTCCTTGTCTGTTCAAGCGAACGCCGATATGCCTATGAACTAACTGGTTCTATTCCGGAGGGCATGAGGCTGAAATGTTTGTAGGCGAAGGCGAAGATGATGGTCCTGTGCTCTGATGCTGGGGGCGGAAAGGCCGGCTCCGTAGGGCACGGGGCAGAGAAGGTTGCAGCTATGGAGGGCATGAAGCGGAGAGGTTTGCACCGGCTGCAGGCCTGCGGCCCTCGTGCCCTCTACTGCAGCAACCCTGCGAGCTTCGTGCCCTCTGGAGACGATTTTCCGCCGCAATCACAGGGCATAACCCGGCGAACTTTGCAGAGGGATGCAAACTTGCCAGCCTTGTGCCCTCTACCACAGCAACCCTGCGTGTTTCGTGCCCTGTACGACTGTCATCTCCCCCGGGAAACAAGGCATAACCTAGCAAGCTCTGCACCTTGCAACAATCTTCCAGGCTTCGTGCCCTCTGCGGCCGCATGTCCAGGGTGGGAGAACTCGCCCTTAGGCCTCTATATGTCCTTCGAGGAAGGCAAGCATCTTCGGGAGCTCGGCATGGGCCTGATCCCAGCCATCCTGATAGCTCTTCTCGAGCAGAGAAAGGTCGGTCGTTGCGCTTGTAACCTGCATGTTTTCCGCATAGAACACGTAGGCCTTGCCCTCGTCTTCAAGACGTTCTATCTCGTCGCATTGCGCGTTGTAAGCCTCCGCGCGAATTTCAAGCGCATGGCGCACGTGCGGGTAGCGTGATTCAGCGAGCTTCACGAGCTTATTGAGTTTGCTCGTGTCGTTTATGGGCTTGCGGAGGCCGCGTGGCTGAGTGCGCACGATGAAGAATCGCTTGAATCCGTCGCGTTTCGCTTTGGGCAGCAAGAACCCTGCACCTTCCCCCAGGCCGCCATCGTTGTAGTAATAGCCATCAACCTTGGGCGCAGGCATGACGATGGGCAGTGTCGAGGATGCACGTACGCGTTTCATAAGGTCCTCGACGGTGGAGAGATCTTTCTTGGTCCAGTAGACCGACTTGCCCGTATCGCGCTGAAAAGCTTCGATAGTCGCTTTGGCAGGGTTGGCGTTGAACGTCTCTTGGTCGAAAGGCAAGACGGCATCGGGAAGGCCCATGCCCTCGTAGATGTACTCGGCGTTGAAATAGCCGAATCCCATGAGGAGATGGCCAATTCCACCGAAGTGCGGATAGGTCACGATGTCGACGAAAGACTTCTTGGCGCGGTCCATGTCTCTGGAGACGTAATTTGCCGTGAGGCTCGACCCAGCGGAGAGCCCATAGACATTGTCAAAATAAATTCCCTGTTCAAGAAGGGTGTTTGCCACGGCGGAGGTGTAACTCGCGCGCATACCACCGCCCTCGAATATCAACGCAGTGTCGAAGACGTTATTCTTCAGTTCCGGTTTCATAGTTTCTTTCTCCCTACAGTTGGTAGGTGCGAAAAATGTTCCGAGACGCCAACACACATGCTAGCAGGGAACACGTTTGGCATTACTGAACGAGTTTCGCTTGGCGATGCCGTCCCTCTCCAATGACTTCGATGTCTTTACAGCTGGCTACGAATTTGTAGAACTGCTTGAAGCCCATCTCTGCCAAATTGAAGGCGGGGAACTGCTTGCGTACTCTCGTAGCGAGGGGAGCGATGCCCATCGTTCTATCCTCGTGCTTTCCAATCTCGGCAATCATGTAGCCGTAGACCTGGTTTGCGGAAGGAGCCGTGGGCACATCCTGATCCCGACTCGTTTCTGCAGGTCGTATAGGCTGATTGCCACCGGCATTGGCTGCATGAGCGGAGGGATTATGAGCTTGGGCGCTGGCTGCGTCTACGCTTGCCGGAGCAGCAGGCTCCTTCTGGGGCTGCTCGCCCGCGCTCTCGGTCTCTTCAGATGCGGAGAGCTGCCCTTCTTCTGCTGTCTCGGCGGTTTCTGCCGCATCGCGCCTGGCTCGTCTACGCGCTGCGCCGCTTCGAGAACGGCGACGAGAGCGTGCTGGCTTGCGAGAATCTGTCTCTGCGGTAGCTTCAGGCGTGGCGGGTGGCTGGGCTGCGGCATCCGTCCCAGGTTCATCAGCCCTTGTCTCTAGCTCTGTCTGTTCGGCTTTGTTTCCATCCACAGCAGCCGCGTCTTTGCGGATTCGCGTGCGTCTGCGAGGCCTGCGCTCAGGACCTCTTCCTAGATGTGCCGGTTTGCCCTGTTCGGCTTCTGCTTCAATCTCCTCTTCTGCGGGGGTTTCTTCGGAGCTAACGAGCGTAGCCGTTTTGCGTGAGCTGTCTCCGGCAACTTCGATGGCAGGGCAACTGCCGACGAACTTGTAGAACTGGGAGTAGCCCGTGTCCTTGAGGTTGAAATCGGGGAAACGTCGGTAGACCTTTGTAGCGAGCGAAGAGAGAACGAGGGTCTTATCGTCGCGCTTGCCAAGCTCTTCGGTGATGAAGGCAAAGATACGAGCGTCGGACGTCTCGGTCTCCTTGATGCGCACCGTGGCGCTTCCGCCACCTTCTTCCATGACCAGCTCGAAGCGGGGCATCTCCTTGATAAGGGTGGAAAGCTTGCTATAGCCGAAGTTGCGCACGTCGAAATCGGGGAACTTGTTGTTGAGGCTGTCGCCGATGACGCCGAGCGAGGTAGCGCGGCCCCTGTTGTCGTTATCGCGGATGACACCCGCGACAACGTTTTCGACGTTCGCAAGGGTGACGGTTGTCTCCACGTCGTCGCCTGAGGGGATTGTTGAGGCGCTTTCGCCATCTGACCGGTTCTGATCGAGCTTGTAGAGATATTCGATATTGATGAACTTGGTGCAGGCGTGCCTGAAGGAGATGGAAGTCTGGTTGCGGCCCATGCCCACGACAATCATGTTGCTCTCACGGAGCCGGGAAGCGAGGCGGGTGAAATCGCTGTCGCTTGAGACGATGACGAAGCCATCGACCTTGCCCGCGTAGAGGATATCCATGGCATCGATGATGAGCGTCGAATCTGTGGCGTTCTTACCCGCCTTTTCACCGGGTTTGTGGCTCTTCACATTGGAAAACTGCTGGACCGGGGTGATGGAGTTGTCGAGCAGCTTGGGCCGCCAGCTCGCCATTTGCGAATCGGTGAAATCCCCATAGATGCGGCGGTAGGTTGCGACGCCGTACTTGGGGATTTCGTTCAGAATCGTATCGAGGTATTTTGCGGAGATGTTGTCCGCGTCTATGAGAAGCGCGAGCTTGGGCCTGTTTTCAAGATTTGTATTCACTAACTAGATACCATATAGAGATGACGAGCGTCGAAGTGCAGGCGCATCATCTCGCCTTTCTCCGGAAGATCCTCCGCTGAAACCATCAGCTTGTCGACCTTCCAGTAGATGCGCGCCTGGGGGTTTCCGGAGGGAGTGTCGAGAATAACCGACCGTTCGAACCGGCTGTCCGAGGTGCGGTGTACATGCATTTCGTAGAGATTATGCCCCGTCTCGCCTGGGTCGGCCCGGCGGATGTATGAAGCTCGTATGCCGAGATAGGCAATATCATCGGGGATTGGCGTCGTGGGGCCAACATCGAGACTCATACCCCAGTCGGTTGCTTCGACCGTGTGCTCGTCAATTTTACGGGCGCGGCTAATATTCTTGCAACCCGAGAGCTTGATGGTGGCAAGCGTGCCCGGATGATGGACGATGTTCTCGGTCGGGCCAATCTCGCATATCTTGCCCTGGTTGACGACGGCGATGCGGTCGCAGAAGCGGAAGGCCTCGTCGATATCGTGGGAGACGTAGAGGATCGTGCCGTTAAACAGGTCGAAGAGATCGAGCAGACTCTGCTCAAGAGCGCCCTTGAGGTGGGCGTCGAGGGCGGAAAATGGCTCGTCGAACATGAGGATGTCAGGCCGAGCTGCGAGCATGCGGGCGAGTGCCACACGCTGCTGCTGGCCGCCGGAGAGGTGCATGGGGTAGCGGTTCTCAAACCCCTGGAGGTAGAAGAGCGCGAGATAGGCAGAGACAAGCTTCTCGCGCTCTGCCTTGTCCATCTTTGGGTCCATACCAGCGGCGACGTTCTCTGCCACCGACATGTTGGGGAAAAGCTGGTAGTTCTGGAAGAGAAGGGCGGTTTTGCGCTCCTGGGGCGTGAGGTTGATGCCCTGCTCGGAATCGAAGAACACCCGGTCGTTTACGACAATGCGTCCCTCGTCAGGAGTCTCCACGCCGGCGATGCAGCGTAGCGTGAAAGACTTGCCGCATCCGCTCGCGCCGAGAAATCCGAGCGTCTCGTTGCCCGCCTCGAACGAGACGTCGAGGGTGAACATATTGAGCTTTTTTCTGATATCGACCTGCAGGCTCATTTACTGCTCCTCGCTTTTGCGGGTGGTTTCATGTGCGGCTTTGCCGAAGCCGAGCGTTGTTGCAAGATCGGCATCAAAGGCGGGCATGCCGCTCTCCGTGAGCTCCTCAGCATCTTCTTCGACACTGGCAACTGCTCCTGCCGTACGGTAGCGCTGGACGTGGTTGGAGTAGACGTTGATGATGAGGATGATGATGAAGGAAATGACGATGATGACGATAACCCAGAAGAAGGCCACCATGGGCTTGCCGCCCATCCAGGCGAAGTAGAGCGCGATGGGCATGGTCTGAGTGATGCCGGCGTAGTTGCCTGCCACGAAGAGGGTCGCACCGAATTCTCCCATGGCGCGGGCGAAGGCGAGTACGAGACCGGCTGCAATGGACGGCCAGGCAAGCGGAAGCATGAGCTTGCGGAAGATGCGGTTCTCAGACCAGCCCAGCGTACGGGCGGCGTCGAGCATGTTGGTGTCGAGCGCCTCGAATGCGCCGAGGACGGTGCGGTACATGAGCGGGAAACCCACGACCGTGGCTGCCATCACGGCCGCAGGCCAGGAGAAGATAAGCTCAATGCCATGGGCGAGGAGCCATCTGCCAAAAGCCGTCGAGTTGCCAAAGAGAAGCAGGAGCAGAAAGCCGATGGCGGTGGGGGGCAGGACCATGGGTATGGTGAAAATGGAATCG
Source organism: uncultured Coriobacteriaceae bacterium (assembly GCA_902796975.1). Taxonomy (GTDB): domain Bacteria; phylum Actinomycetota; class Coriobacteriia; order Coriobacteriales; family QAMH01; genus CADBRF01. Next base: position 1,785 of record CADBRF010000095.1, on the reverse strand, counting down.
AGCAGACTCTTCCACCTGCTCGTGACGTTCATGCTCTTGCGAGCCGCGAGGATGCCGAGGATAAAGATGAAAATCATGGCAACTGCAGCAGTCTTGAGCGAGACCCACAGTGGGCGGTAGTCGAGATTGCTGGGGCCGAGGAACGCCATGAGCTTCTGGAAGCTGGTCTTTTCAGCCTGCACCGCCACCTGATCGGCTGGGAGGAGCTTGGCGGAGAGGCACCAGCGGGCGATGCTATGCACATCGACGCTCTCATCGGCTGTGGTGGTCACATAGTAGCGGCCATCCTCGATTTCCACGTTGAAGGCGAAGGTGATTCCCTCGGCTTCGTACGTGCTCTCGCTCGTGTAGACGTAGGGTTGCCCAAGGCTTTCGAGCGTTTTGCCTCCATTTGCAAGTCCAGCGTCGAGAGTCTCGACCATCTTCTGCAGCGCAGCCTGGTCATCGGCGCTTCCTGTGAATTCCGCTTGCTGGGCGACTTGGTCTGGAATGTAGACGAGGGTCTGTGTCTGAAGGGGGATGACAACGATATCGTTTGCGGAATCAGCGCCGAGAGGGAAACTGTAACCATAGGAGACCCCCTCATAGGTCTTCTTGAAGCCGGTCTGAGACCGCTCCATATCGGAGATGCCAAAGGCGACGCCATCCTCCTTGATGGAGGTGGGAGCGTCGCTATCGGAGTTGACCGTGGAAGAAGTATCCGCGAAGGCGTATTGCGGCAGCATGAAGCAGAGGGCAATAAACGCCACCAGGCATAAGGATGCGAGTTTGCGCATAGTGCTATACCTTTCAAAAGATAATTTTTCCATGAACAGCTTCTCGCAGAAGAATACTCGTATTGCAGAATAAGTGGACTCTATCTTGAGAAAACGCACCGGCGGGCGCGGGATTGCGCATCCCGTGCCCGCCAAAGTTTTACGCGTGGAAGATGATGCGGATCGAAACTATCGCGTTATGCCAGCTGGAAGCCGTAGTTCGCGAAGATCTGCTGAGCATCGGGGTCGGTCATGCAGAAGTTCAGGAAGTCTGCCGCGACAGTGGCGTTCTTGGAGCCTGCGGTTACTGCGCCAGGGTAATTGATTGCCTTGTGGGAATCGGAGGGGGTGGTGTAGGCAACTTCGATGCCGTCATAGCGGTAAATATCGGAGCTGTAGACAAAACCGACTGCGCAATCGCCCGAGGAAACCCAAGATGCCGCCGTGCCGACCTTGTCTGCCAGGTTGACCTTGTCCTTGATGGAATCAGCATAGTCACCATCAGTGCCCTCTGCATTGGAGTACAGGTCAACACTTGCAAGGGCTTGGTTGGCGTACTTGCCGGCAGGGACGGTAGCCGCATCGCCAATGGCAATCTTACCGTCGACCTTCGCCACATCTTCGATGCTATTGATGGAAACATCGCTGCCCTGGGCGCGAACGACGACGAGGTCATTCACGAACATGTTGGCGCGTGTCGCGGAATCGATGAGCTTGTTCTCTTCGGCCGTGTCCATGGTGCCTTTGGACGCAGTGATGAGCAGGTCTGCGGAAGCGCCGCCCTTGAGCTGCTCGACGAGGTCGCCCGAAGCCTTGAACTGCGTGTCCGCGAAGGTGACATCAGGATGCTTGTCGGTATAGAGCTTCTGAACCTCCGGGAGCGCCTTCTCAAGAGAATTTGCAGCGAAAATTTGGATCTGGGTTGCCTGAGTGGATGTGGATGCGCTCGCACTTGCAGATGCTGCAGAAGAGCTTGCGGATGCGCTGGTAGATGCAGAGCCCGAGCTGCAGCCAGCGAGACCGAGACTTG
>CADBRF010000094.1 GCA_902796975.1 uncultured Coriobacteriaceae bacterium | reverse complement strand
TAGATGGCGGGTTTGGGATCCCTCCTTGCGCGCATGCGACGCCTAGCCAGCACGATGACGTTGACAATCGCGGGGATGATTTCCATGATCACCGGGATGATAATCCAGGCGGCCCAGAAGAGTATGGAGTTGAAGATGGCGAGCGCGAGGCTACTGGCTAACCCCATAGGTGAACCTCCCCACTCTCATCCGGATAATCTGCGGTTTTGTGAATACATAGAAGTACAGCAGGATGGACAGGACGTAGAACACGATGCGCCCAATGAGGGAATGCGCCATGTAGTACATCTCCACACCGCCGAAGTGGATAATCTCGCACACGATGATGATGCGCAGCACATTGGCGAGCGTAATGAAGAGCGAGCCCAAAATGCCCACGAGTATACGTTCATTGGGCGTGTAGACCCTGAAGAAAGTCAGCAGCGAAACGAACGCCATAATCTCGATGATGCCGGAGCATTCGAAATCAACTTGCAGCGTGATAGAGCCCGATGCCGAATTCACGAAGATGACGCCGTATTTGATGTAGGTCTCGAAGCTGCCGGTGAGGCTCCCGAAAACGCCTGCGATAGCGGCGACAGCATGGGCAAGTGGCTCCACCGCCCAGGGGCGCACGAATATCATGAGCAGGATGAAAAGCCCCATGCTGCCCACCATGAAACGCCAGAACCACAGCTCAGCGCGGCTCAGAACGTGCAGAAGATACACCCAGATAGCAGCTGCTATTGCGCCAACGACATACATCACCATAGGCGCCTACTTTGTCATGCCCGCCTGGTTAACCTCAGTTGCGAGCGCATCTGCCTTCTTCTTGCGACGCGCAGCCTGCACGCCGAGCACTGCTGCCACTACGGCAACCGAAAGGCCGATGCCCAGCCACGGGCCAGTCGAAGTGCCGGCGGTTGAAACCCACTGCTGGCCCAGACGCCCGTACTGGACGGAGACCGTCTTGATATCACTGCCATTGAGATGGGTTATGTCTGTGCCTTCGCCATTGGGACGCAGGTGCGAGGCGAGCATATCCGCATCGATCTCATACTCCATCTCGTCCTTAGAAGGCCCAACCGTAATATAGGCGGTGCCATAGATCTCGTCACCCGGAGCGAGGTCGTTGATGTTCGTAGAGGTTCCGGGAGCGTCCAGGGAGACCATGCGGTACTCATACGTGCCGTCGGGCAGACCGGAGAGCTGCGGATTCCAGTTGATGTTGCCGTTCTCGTCGACTGCGATGTAGCGAACACGGAACTCGAGGTCGGAGCTATCGTTGACCTTGAGTGTCACGGCAGAGGTGAACTCGCCGCCCGCCTCCTGCAAGTGTGCAGGGATGGTTGTAGAAACGTGGCCATAGACCTTGCCATCGTTCATATAGAGAGCGGCACGAGAATCGACCGCGTGTCCATCCGTACCCGAGGTGGCGTACTCAACGGTCTCGTGCGGATAGTAAGTCCAGTCATCGTAATAGCCATCGATGACGACGCCATTGAACTCGCCGTGTGGTTTGTCGGAGCCTTGACGGTCGGTGACATTCTCCACCAGGGTCTCGCCCTTGTAGAAGCCGAAATTAATGGATTCGTTATATGCGGGAAGTGCACTTGCCGGAATGGCGACTTCCCATTGATGAGGGCCGCCCCAGTTGGTGTCACTCACAGCAACGGTAGCGCCTTCGATGCCTGAAACTGTAGGTGTCGTGCCGTTGGCGCCGAGCTGGACGAGCAGCTGATTGCCCAAATCGGTGGTGATGGCGTACTGGCCGTTGTTATGCGTGCCGCCACCTGTTGGCGCTGTCCAGCTATCGCTGTTAGTCTGGAAGTAGAGGTAGACGTAATCGCCATCCCACACCACGGCGGTCTGGTTGACGGTATCCCAACCCTTGGGATTGCCATTGATATCGTAGTCGACAACATCCGTCTTGGGCACGGAATCCCAATCGGAGAAGGAGCCGTCAATCACGATGCCGTTATAGGAACCAGTTGCACCGGTGTTACTGCCCGAGCTCTCGCTCCCGCCAGAGCCCTGACTGGCAGAGCCAGTGCCTGTGTTGCCGGAATCGCTTGAGCCAGAACCCGTGTTGCCGGAGTCCCCGGAACCAGTGTTGCCGGAGTCTCCCGAATTCCCACCCGTGTTATCCGACGAAGAAGGGCCAGGGATATCGGCCGCGTCAACTGTGGTGCCACCAAACGAAACGGAGCTCACGGGAGAATCGAAGTAGCTCTTGGGGATGGAGAACTCGCAATAGTGGAGGTTGCCATCAGTGCCAAATGCGACGGAAGATCCATCGACATTCGACCAGCCAGGCCCCTTGATAGAGCCACCATCGTCTGTAACGGTAATAGTCGTCCCGCCGAAGGAGAAATCTCCTCCGACGTAGTAGTCCTTGCCGATGAAGACGTAGTAGTTGTCCTCGTCCTGCTCAATCGACCAGGACGCGCCGTCGCTCGAATATGTACCACCACCCCACTCCGAGGCGTTACCGTCGATGACCGGTGCCGCCAGAGCTGGGAATGCGCTTATAGGAACAAGTGCCATGGATAGCGCAACCGCGAGAAACGCACGGCCGGCGGCACGCGCATGTCTTCTCTCCATTAGCTTCTCCATTCCCTTCCAAATTCAACAAGGACAAAGAAAGCGTTGTTGAATTCCCTTTGGACTCTCAAGCATAGCACGCCGAGACCGCTTTTTCACGCAAGGGCAGCAAAGCGTTAACCAGCCGGGTTTTTTCTTGATGTGGCCTGATTTCACGCTTGCTGAACTGCGGTTAGTCAATGGCCATTGGCAGCTTTCTCAATAGAACACAGCTGCCAATTTGCTGGCAGCGGCAGATTCTCCTCTTAAAGAAAAAGCCTCCCCCACCCGCTGGTGGAGGAGGCATGCTCGCTACTCTTCGGGGCGCCTGGGCAATTCCAGGTGCAGTTGGTCTTTGCGAACCAGCGTTGTTATGGTCTGGCGTATCTCGAACTCGTGAATCTGCTCGTTGGCACGTTCCAGCTCTTTGCGGAGCTTCTCTATCTGGCTCTGCAGCTCGTTCATCTGCTCGCGCTGGTCAAGAATGCGCATAACGCCGGCGAGATTGATGCCTTCGTCCGTGAGACGGCTGATAAGCTCGAGCCTCTCAACATCTGCCTGAGAATACATGCGGGTGTTACCGCTCGTGCGTTTGGGTGTAACGAGGCCCTTCGACTCATAGATCCTCAGCGTCTGCGGGTGCAACCCTGCAAGGTCTGCCGCCACGCTGATCATATACAGCGGTCTGTTTCTATCTGTCTGGGCCATGTCTTACCTCTGCTTCCTTAGCGCCGCTATCCGGCGTTGCATGTTCATGCTGCCTTGTGCGCGCGTTGGACAGCCGCTTCAATTTCTGGTCGAACACCTTCGGCGCTTCCCGATGCCTCGGCAAACGCTTCGAGAGCCTTGCGCTGCGCTTCGTTCAAGCTGCTGGGAATCTGGACTTTTACCTGTACCTTGAGGTCTCCCGAACCAGACCCTTTGAGCTTCTTTGCTCCCCTGCCACGAACGCGGAGGGTGCGCCCGTCTTGCGTTCCGGCGGGAATGCGGATTTTCACCAGTGCACCATCAGGGGCTGGCACCACGATGCTCGCGCCAAACGCCGCCTCGGGTATGGTCACCGGCAGCTCCATGAGGACATCGGCTCCGCTGCGAGAGTAGAGCGGATGTGCCTTGATGCGCGTGACGATGATGAGATCACCACGGTCGCCGCCATTGCTTCCAAATTCACCCTTGCCCCGGTATCTCAGCTTGCCACCGTCAACAGCGCCTGCAGGCACCTTGACAGTGACAGATTGGCGCTCGCCGGTGCTCGGCACCGTGATGGTGACCTTCTTCGTGGCGCCCTGGAAAGCCTCTTCAAAGCTCAAGTTGATCTCAGCCTGGAGGTCGCGCCCCTTTTGAGCACGGTTGGCGGCAAAATCCCAATCGCTGCCAAATGCCCCATCGCCGTTTCGGATGTTATTGAAGAGATCGCCGAAATCGAAGCCGCCAAAACCAGGCCCACCCGACGTAGACGTGTAGGTATAGGTGCGGCCGTTACGATTCGTACTCCACTGGCCACCCGCCGGCCATCCGCCAGGCTGCCCGCCGAAGCCTCCCACAGCCCCAAAGGTATCGTATTCCTTGCGTTTCTGCGGATCTGAAAGGACCTCGTAGGCTTCGTTGATCTCTTTGAAGCGCTCTTCATCGCCACCCGCATCGGGATGATATTTCTGGGCGAGCTTTCGGAACGCCTTCTTTATCTCCTCGGCGGAAGCGCTCTTCTTCACACCCAGCACATCGTAGTAGTTCTTGTTTGCCATAGCGCTTCACCTGCCTTTTCCTTCTAATCGTGGAAAAGGGAATGCGCACCCGCCTCATTATGAGCAGCCGCGCATTCCCAACTTCTTCTATGTCGTTCTCCGGCAATACCAAGTGGCTCTTCAGCCTGCTGATCTAGTCCTCGGGATCCTTTGCCGCACGAGCAGGGCCACCCGTGCTCGTCACTACCATAGCCGGACGGATGATCTTGTCGCCCATGGTGTAACCCTGCTGGTAGACCTCGACAACCGTCTCCTCGGGAACGCTCTCGTCTTCGCGCGTGCCGACCGCCTGATGCTTGTATGCATCGAACGGCTGACCAGCTGCCTCGATCTGCTCGACCTTGTGCTTGCCGAGAATCTGAAGGAACTTGGTCTGGACAGCGACGACGCCGTCTGTAAGCGTGCCGCCCTCGCCCGAATCCTTGGCGTGCTTGATAGCGCGTTCCATGTCATCGAGAACGGGGAGCAGGTCTACAACAAGCTTCTCGGCAGCACGATCTTTCTCGGCGTCACGCTCTGCGCGGGTGCGCTTGCGGAAGTTGTCCCATTCCGCCTGGAGCCTCGTGTAGCGGTCGCGCATCTCGGCGGCTTCTTTCTTTGCCGCCTCGACCTCTTCTGCCGGAGTAGGCTCTGCCTCGACCGAGTCGCCAGTCTCAGCAGCCTTCTCGTCGGCCTCTGCCACCTCTTCTGCTGGTTCTTCACCAGCTTCAGGCGCTGCCTGGGGAGCCGCCTCTTCCGCGCCCGGGGCAGCCTGCTCGGCTGCCTCAGACTCGACCTCGGCGTCCTTCTTCTCTTCCGGTTCCATTACTTGTTGTCCTTGTCGTCAACGACTTCGTAATCAGCGTCAACAACATCGTCGGCACCGCCGGCGTTGGTGTTATAGCTGCCAGAAGCCTGGTTGGGAGCACCCTGCTGCTGAGCGTTGCCATAGGCAATCTCTGCCAGCTTGTAGCTTGCCTGCTGCAGAGCCTCGGTCTTGGCCTTGATGTCCTCGACGTCGCTGCCCTCCATGGCTGCCCTGAGTGCGGCGATGGCATCCTGGACCTCGTTCTTCGTGGCCTCGGGGACCTTGTCGCCAAGATCCTTGATGCTCTTCTCGGTGGCGTAGCAGAGGGAATCGGCGTTGTTGCGAGCCTCGACCTCGGCCTTGCGAGCCTCGTCCTCAGCCGCATGATCCTTGGCGTCGGCGACCATGCGGTCGACTTCCTCATCGGAGAGAGCCGTGGAACCGGAGATGGTGATCTTCTGCTCCTTGCCCGTTGCCGTGTCCTTTGCGGAGACGTTCACGATGCCGTTTGCGTCGATATCGAAGGTGACCTCAATCTGCGGGATGCCACGAGGAGCGGGGGTGATGCCCGTCAGCTGGAAGCGGCCCAGAGTCTTGTTGTCACGTGCGAACTCGCGCTCGCCCTGCAGGACGTGGATTTCAACGGAAGTCTGGTTATCAGCTGCCGTGGAGTAGATCTCGGTCTTGCGGGTCGGAATCGTGGTGTTGCGGTCGATCATCTTGGTCATGACGCCGCCCATGGTCTCAACGCCGAGGGAGAGCGGGGTCACATCGAGGAGCAGAATGCCCTCGACGTCGCCGCCCAGGACGCCGCCCTGGATGGATGCGCCAACAGCAACGACCTCATCGGGATTGACGCCCATGTTCGGAGTCTTGCCCGTGATCTTCTTGACCTCTTCCTGCACGGCAGGCATACGGGTGGAACCGCCGACCAGAATGACTTCGTCGATCTGGCTGGACGTGTAGCCAGCATC
>CADBRF010000093.1 GCA_902796975.1 uncultured Coriobacteriaceae bacterium | reverse complement strand
TGGCTGGATCCCAACTGTTGTCGTTATCGTGCTTACTGCCACGCTGATTCCTGCCATGTGCATTGCGTTCGGCATGGCGTAAGAGTATCGAGTCTGCGAGTGAGAGACCGATTCTCTACGTCGACCACGGCACGACGCTCTACTAAGCGCTAAAAACGCTGCAGCAGCTCGATACATCGCACCGTTAAGATGCCGCATCTTCAAAGGGGAGGTGCGGCATCTCGCTGTTTTACAGGCTGCGTGAACTGACCATGGTGCTGTGAAATCGCCGTAAAAGTCCTGTTTACTTGGCCAAATCTGAAGAAAAATCGGGATATCCTGGCACTTTTATGGCGGCTTTTTGGGCGCCTGTCCCAGCATGAGCCCGATTTATGGTGGTTTTTTGCACCTATTCCAGCGCAAGCCGGACTATGGCTGTTTTTCAGCCGGCCTGTTCCAGTGCGAGCATGATTTGCGGTTGTTTCTCTGGTGTTATTCCAGCGCGTTCTTGAGTTCTGCGGGGATCATGGTTTCGAGGCTTCTGCAGAACTCCTGAGGCGAAAGGTCCCCCAGCTTTCCTTACAGGTAGCCGCTTGTCATCCGCTGTTCGAGATAGGCGGTGCCCATCACCTGAAATCTCAGGCGGGGAGTGATTTCCACATGGCGCATGCCGAGCGTCTCGAGGAGATTCTTCTGCCGGTAGCGAAGGTACGAGGCATCGGCGGAGCTATAGCCGTTTGCCTTGGCCGCACCGGTGATGAGCGGGTGGTAGTCGATGAGCATGTTCGTTGTCTTGAGGTGGCCCTCGTACCAGCCCATCGTGCGGCCTATCTGCCCGATGCCTCGCCGGAAGCCCTCGTCTGAGAGCCAGGACACCATGGCGTTGCGGTCGGAGAAGTGGTAGTAGAAGCTCGAACGTCCGATGCGCGCCTCCTTGGCGATGGCGGCGACGCTGACGCGGGAAAACTCCCTGCGCTCGCACAGGTGGCTTGCCGCCTTCAGAATGGCGAGCTTGGTCTCATAGGAACGCTTCTCGGATTCTTCCATCATCTTGGTTTCTCCATGGCCGCCCCCTCTGTTTGGCACATGGAATATTGTACCGTTTCGTGGTGGGAAAACCGTTCGCTCGCCACGGCCATCCACCGACTTTTCATGTTCGAGGGTCAACTCCAGGAGACTTGTGCTATAGTTCTGTATTCGCGTGGCGTGCCACGTCTGCAAGGTAGTTACGGCGTGAGTATGCCGTTTTTTTAGAGCAAGGAGTTGCATCATGTCTCAGGTATGCGATATCTGCGGTAAGCACCCGCAGGCTGGCCGTAACGTCAGCCATTCCCATCGTGTCACGAACCGCATGTTCCGTCCGAACATCCGTCGTGTCCGCATCAAGGAAGCCAATGGCCATGTCCATAAGGCCAACGTCTGTACGCGTTGCCTCAAGGCCGGCAAGGTCACGCGCGCTTAGTTCGAGCGTGTCAGCATGCGTTATCTCCAGAAGGCCTTCGGGCCTTCTGTTGTTTTAAGCCCTGTTTTGCGTTGAGAGAAAGGTCTCAGAGCAATGGCATTTCAATCTCCTCGCGGCACTGAGGACTGGCTTCCCACCACTGCCCGTGCATGGGAAGAGTTCCTGACCCGCGCTTGGCGTATTTTCGGCCTCTATGGATACGAACCCATCGAGGTCCCCACCTTTGAGCAAAAGGATCTTTTCGTGCGCGGTCTGGGTGAAGATACGGACGCCGCCTCGAAGGAAATCTTCACCGTCTACTCAGTTGGCGCGCTCGATACCCTCAAGAAGGGCGGCCACCTCAAGGCAAGCCAGACCCTGGCGCTGCGCCCCGAGGGCACCGCAAGCGTTGTCCGCGCCATTGCCCAGCACAATCTCGTGCCACAGGGCGGTGCACCGGCCAAGCTCTTCTACGCTGGCCCCATGTTCCGTGCGGAACGCCCCCAGAAGGGCCGCCTGCGCGAGTTCCACCAGCTCGGTGTGGAGTGTCTCGGCGCAACCGACCCTTCCGCCGATGCCGAGATGATCATCATGTGCATGCGCTTCTTCGAGGAGCTTGGCATCCCGCGTGAGGAGATGACCCTGCTCATCAACTCCATGGGGGATGACGCCTGCCGTCCTGCCTATACGGAGAAGGTCCGCGCCTACATGGTGGAGCACAAGGACGAACTCTGCGAAGACTGTCAGCGCCGCATCGAAACCAACCCGCTCCGCAGCTTCGACTGCAAGAACCCCCAGTGCTACGAGGTCATGGAGGGTGCGCCACGCTTCTCCGACAACCTCTGCGAGCCTTGCGCCGAACGTTTCGAGGCCGTGAAGGGTTATCTCGACGCTGCGGGAATCTCCTACGTTGTGGACCCTCGTCTCGTCCGCGGTTTCGACTACTACACCGGCACGGTCTTCGAGGTGCAGGTCAATGGCGAGTCCGCAGGCCTTGGCGCCCAGAGCGCCATCGGCGGTGGCGGCCGCTACGACAAACTCATGGCCGAAATCGGTGGCCCCGATGTGACCGGCCTCGGCTTCGCGCTTGGCTTCGAGCGCATCATGCTCGTGCTCGAGGCCTTTGGCATCCAGCTCGACCCGGGTGCGGTGCGTCCCATCTACGTCGCCTGCGTGGACGAGAGCGTGAGAGCAAAGGCCTTCGGCATTTTGCAGCAGCTCCGCGATACGGGCATTCCCGCTGTGGGCGATACCCAGGGACGTTCGCTCAAATCGCAGCTCAAGGTTGCTGGGAAGTCCAATGCCCGCGCTGCCATCATCGTGGGTCCAGATGAGCTCGCTGCTGGCAAGGTCACGCTCCGCGATATGGACACGCACGAGCAGGAGGACGTGACGCTCGAGGACGTTGTCGCGAGGGCGGCAAGCCTCTACTACTAATCGCATATGCGTGAGAGCCTAATTGTCGAGTATCCGACTACCCGCGCCCTAACGACGACTGGCAACTGTAGACGCATGAGCGAACTCGGTCAGGAAAAACCTACTCTCCGCGCAGGATCTTGAGATAATAAGCAGGGATGGCATCAGAGAGCCATACTTTGTCATTGCCGACGTAGAAGGCGATTCCGCCAGCACTTGCTGAGGCGGCATCCACCTCGAGGAGCACCGGATTTCGGTCGCGCCTGACACCGACCTTGAGCGCGGTCTCCTCATCGACCGAAAGGTGCACATACTGTCTGCCCATGGGTAACAGGCCTGCCTCCATTATCTTGGGCAATGCCTCGTGCGTGGTGCCATGATAGAGTGCAGACGGAGGCTCCGCGCACTCCTTTGATATGCGTCTGAGAACGGAGTGACCGTACAGAGCACGGATCCTATCGCCCGAAATCTCATGGCGTTTCTTCTTAGACGTCTCGATAATGTGTTCCAAGTCCTCCTGGATCACTTTACGCCCGTAGGCGCCGTGGTCGTTTACGGCTTTCAGCAACTGTTCGATTGAGGCGAATCCCTCGTTGTCCAACTCGAGCCCATACTCCTGCGGCGCGTGCCGCAGCGCATAGGAGACTTCCTTGCTCAGTTTCTCGTAATCCATAGCGTCTCTTCTCCCATTACGCTTCCTCTTCTGCGCGCTCGATGAGCAAGTCTATGGCGGAGCGGAACCAGTCCCAGAATGTGTCGTACTCCTCGCGGCTCTCCCAGCCGGGGTCGGCGAAGTCATGCACGATTACCACCTTGCCCGGCTTCTCCAGCTCGAAGCAGGCGACGTCATCGCAGTCGGAGCGCTTGGCGAACGGCACTAGGTGTCGTTCGGGATAGCGTTCTGCGAGGTCCTTGATGTAGTCGGCTCCCAGCGTCGCGTCCATCAGGAACCAGGCGTCGAGGTCCTCGAGCCCCAAGTCCGCGATGTGCTCAAGCTCCCAGGGGAACGAGAACCCGCTGTAAACCTCGCTTGGATCGTAAAGAATCATGACAGTTTCTCCTTAGTTTATCTTTCCCATTTTATACGAGCCCATGGGATTGTTCTTCCTGAACGACGAGTTCTGCTTCGCGATGCGGAACTTGGCGGCTTCACCCCATGTTGTTGGGATTCCGCCCTTCTTCGTGCTGAGCCTTCTGGCAGTCTTTGGATCAGTAATCAGTTCATCATGGGCGTGGATGCGCGCTTTAACGTCGATCCCAGCTATCTGGGCGGCAACGACACGGGTATTGTCTATCGTTGTCAATCCTCCGTCAGGCATCGTCACTACGTCAATGGGGTCTCCCACCCATCCGTTCTTCACCATACTATCGATAATCTCTTGAGAGCCGTTTACAGACGTTTGACTGAAGCGGATTTCATTCGCCGGTATTGATTTAATATCATCCGCTTCCTTGATTACCAACTTGCGGAATCGCGTGCTAAGCAATTGTGGAGCATCTTGCGTAACCGATGCCCATGTGCCTATCGTCCTAGCGAAAAGTCCGCTGCTACTTTTGCTCATTGGAATCACCCGCCTTCGCAAACCGTTTTGCGGTGGAGCCCTGATAAGCGATGATTCTTATTCCCTGCTTCTGCAGGTCATGCAGACAAGCGTAATTAGCGGAGCCGTAGACCAAAATGGTATGAGGCTCCAGCACGCGGACCATCTCGGCTAGCCCCTGCTCGAACAGAGGGCGGTTCTTCCGCAAGCGTAACCCACTTGCCACGGTGCCGATGGCAACGATGCTGTGCCTGGGTATGCCGACAAAGCAGTAGCCCCATGTCTCGCGGGTGCCCCAGCGGACGTTGTTGATGACCTCGAGGCCCAAAACGCCGCACCAGTAGCCGAATGCTCGCATGCGGTAGGTGTTGAAGAGCTTCCATGGTTTTGGGAAGTCCTGGCAGATTGAGAAATCCGGGGTGATGATGCCCGTGAAGTGTCTGAGGACCTTCATTGCCGCTAGCGGGCGACGCCATATTCCGCTTCTACTATCGAACTTGAAGTCGTCGATATACCAGCATACGAATGCGTCGCTGTGAAATTCTTTGTCACCGCGGCGAAGCTGACGAAGGTAAATGCGTTTGGCTTCGGTCCATGTAATGATTTCGCGTGGCACGCGCCGTGCTGTGGTCGGGCAGAGGGGGATATCCTCGGCCATCATCTTCGCGTCCTCCACCATGAATGCGTTCCACACATCCTTTATGCCGGATCGCGTCGCAGCACAGGAGGAAAACGATTTTCTGCTCATCGATTAACCGCCTCTCTTGGAATCGGTTTTGCCTATAGCCCGATTCTTTCAAGAGGCGCATGGGCGAACTAGCACAGACTTTTATGTGTCTGAGCTGCGTAAACTCCGTTACGTGATAGAAGAGACGATGCTAGTTTCCCTTTGGCTTACATTAACGTTATCATGAATATATAATTGTAATCTTTAATAGTGTTTATCGATAAAATGTACATTTTTCCATAGAAAGGTATTTGATGATTGACGAAAGCCTCATAGGGAAGCGAGTCAAACGCATACGAGAAGAAAAGAAAATGACCCAGGCGAATCTCGCCGCGGCTACGCAGATATCCATAACGCAAATCAGCGGTTACGAGAATGGTAAGGTCCCCAGTCTCACGAATCTGGCGAAGATTTCCAGAGCCTTGGACGTGACGCTCGACAGGCTTTATTTCGGAGACGAGAGCGAATCTCTTGCCAGCGCGGCATCAGATGACGGTCGTCTAATTGTAAACTGTCTCGCCCACCTCTACTCTCTCGGGGTCGTGACTGAATTCGCCTATCTCGACCCTAATAAATATGAAAGATATTTCAATGAACCGCCGTACCCGTATATGCTCAAGCTCGAGAAGCATCAAATAGCTATAAAACGGTTGATGGGCAACTTCAATGAGGTGCTGGACAATATCAGCACTTATGAGGACCCGGCTGAATATCTGAAGCAGGTTAAGGACTCCGTTGCAAATGAGATAAATCAGCGATAATGCGGTTGCGCTCCGCCATTTTTGCACGCATCCCATTATTTTTTCGTTGCAGGTGGCTTGCGGGTGGTTCCTAGACGGCTCCGCGGTTTTCGGGCGATTTCCAGAGTGGAGGAATAGTGGTTTCCGCAGGTCGCATGCCATGCTGGCTACGGGGGAAGAAGGTTTGACATCATTGAATGGGAAGAGGAGTAATCCGCCCGCATTATTCACGCTTGGCTCCAAGTCCACGTATTGCCCAGCGTCCTATGTGGCGGGCTGTACTACACTAGAGAATCTTTGACAGCTCCTTCCCATCGAAGCTGCCGCCCTCGCTTCTCCTTTCGCAGAACCTCGAGAACGACACGAGCGACGCGTCGGAGATGTCGATTCCCTCCCGCTCGAAGATGGCGATTTCGTCATGCGCCGCGCACGCTGTGCTAAAGCCGTTGCGCTTGCGAGCGGTTCTTGTTGTATTTCGGCATCGTGAGCAGGTTTAAGAACCAGCTCACGTGTGCTCGCTTGACTGGAATCACGAGGGCTTTGTTCAGGTCGCACGAGAAAACGTTTGGGAGCGTTTCAGGCAAATCGGCTTATTTGTGATACGTAATGTGATGTCGAACACTGCTTTTGAGCTCGCCATCGACATTGCGTGAAGGGCTGCCGCCATGAAAAAGACTCCCACTCAGCGTTCCTTACGAATTAGTTCCCGTGTAGACGAAGCGCCGGAAGAAGCTGGAGTTCCAGAACGACTGACCAAGCTGAACGGAGCGCATCATTCGCAGAGCGTCTCGATGAAAGAGCGCCATCCAGCCGCTGCACTCGTAGTCTCCTTGGCTATATCGTCGGCCATGGTCGTATCGGCTGCCCCGTCCGCCGCCATTGCCGAGACGCGGGCTGATTCACAGGCAGCTGAGGCAACGCGAGTCCAGCTTGACGAGCAGCAGTCTGACCGGACCAGCGACTCCGATACTGCTCCAGTAAGCGTTGACGAAAAGGTTGAACAGCAACAAGCGGGCCAGGCAAATGAGCAGGAGGTCAGTCAGGCCGGGCAGCAGGAAGAGCTTCAAGAAGTGCAAGGAACCCAAGCTGAGAAGCAGAAGGGAACCGCCGAGGAGACGGTTTCTACCCGCTCTGTGATCGAGCGAGCGAGTTTGCCCAGGGCGCCCCAAGCCAAATACACCTTAGTCAACACGGGCCAGAGCGCAAAGGACGTCTACACAGGTCACTCGGCAGAGTACAGGGGCTTTACCACGACCGGCCTGCAGCCCGGCCATACGTTGACCGTGCTCTCGTATCGTCTTGAGGGCACAGATGCCGGCACGCACACTGGAACCTTCTTCGGCACCCCCGTGATAGTGGACGCCGACGGCAATGACGTTACAGCCAGCTATGACATCACCAACATACCCGGCGCATTCACCATCGAGCCTGCCGACATCAGCAATTCCGGCACCCCTGAGGGCGGGACGCCCCGCTTCAACGTGGAGTATCCCGCTAACGTCACCTACGACGGCACCGAGCACAAGTTGAAGCCGATCATCGCGGACGCGCGAGCAGGTTTCCGCGGCTCTCCCAAGACCATGGTCGAGGGTGTGGACTACGAGCTTTCTTACAGCGGCGACCTCGTTAACCCTGGCCGTGTTTGGGTGACCATCACGGGCAAGGGCAACTACACAAACCAGACAAAGGCGTGCTATGACATCTTGCCAGTGAGCATACAGGACACCCGCTTCAAGCTCACGGCACCGGCGGACGTTACCTACAATGGTGCAGTTCAGCAAGGCAAGCCGGTCCTGGTCGATTCTCAAACGGGCACGACCCTGAAAGAGGGGACCGACTACACGCTCTCCTACGACCGGAGTCCGATTGACGCAGGCACTGTAACTGTGACTGTCACCGGTCAAGGCCTCTACGGGGGAACGCTCACCACGAGCTACCAGATCAACAAGGCACCACTCAAAGTCACGACAGAATCTGGCGCTCGTGACTATGACGGCACGGACTTGACCGCCCCGGGTCTTCTGGAGGGCATGCAAAACGGTGACGGACAACTTAAGGTGACGGGAACCCAGAAGGATGTCGGCTCCTCAACAAACACCTACACGATTGAGTGGGTGGATGCGGCTAAAGAAGGCAACTACCGGGTTGAAGAAGTGCTGGGCACACTCACCGTTATTCCGGCAGATATATCCGAACCCAGCCTGCCCTCGGGCGCGACGCATCGTTTCGCGATTGAGGCTCCTGCTGACGTGACATACACGGGCAGTGTCCAGGCGGGCAAGCCGATTATCCGCAATTCCGTTACGGGTATCGTTCTTAAAGAGGGCGTTGATTACACGCTGGCTTATGCACAAGATGGCGTAGAGAAAGACCGGGTCGCAATCGATTCTGGCATGGTCACCGTCACGGCTACGGGCATGGGCAACTACACGGGCGCATTGCAGACGGCGTACAAGATTCTACCCGGAGACGTGAAGCCGACGCCGAGCTCAAATGGCTCGAAGGAAGAGGGGGCGCAGCCGGAAGTTGCCGACTCCTCTCAGAATCCCAACACGGGTGATGAGCCGAGTGCGCCCTTCCTGGCTCTGTTTGGCAGCTTGGGTCTTGCCCTTGCCTCTCTCGGAGCAGCTCTGGGGTTGAACCGACGCCGCGATGAAGAGAGCACTGATGAAACGAATGGGCATCCACTTGCATAACATGCATAGAAAAGCATAGCCTCTGCAGTTTCTCCTTTGTCCTATCGGCTACACTTGCACAAGTGCCAGAATGCCAACACATGCAAGCTGTAAGCCGGGATTAGAGGAGCGATAGGGCATGCAGAATTCGTCTTGCGGGTTTGAAGAGGTCGATGCCGCATACGTGCGGGCGCATCTAGGCAAGGTGATTTTGCTCGATGTCCGCTCCGTGGGCGAGTACACCGGCAGGCAGCAGATGGGGGAGGCGCGGCCCGGGCATATTCCCGGAGCCGTTCTCCTGCCAATTCTGAGCCTGTTCAACGAAGATGGATCAGTCCGCCCGGAGCGTGAGGTGGAAGCGGCATTCGAAGCTGCTGGGCTATCCGACCGAGACGCGGAAATCATCGTCTACTGTGCGATGGGCTACCGTGCTAAGCTCGCGGCACAGGTGATGGCTGAACGGGGATTCTCAAACCTCAAGGTCTATACGGCGAGCTATTTCGATTGGGCTGCCGACCCCGCAAACCCCGTCGAGCTCTAGCGCAGGCCATTTTGCAGTGGCTGGGACATCATCTCGTAACCCCTTGCAACGGGAGAGTAGAAATGACGGTCGATTGTCTAAGAGGGCTAGAAAGCACGAATCGGTCCCTATATTGCCGAATCGAGTAGATAGACTCTCGGTCTGCCACGCTTCTCCGTAACAATCCCCTTCTCCACTAGCTTTCGCAATTTGCCCCGAATCCGATTAGTGGGCAAGCCGAGCAAGCTTACGAGTTCGCCGGCGCTGATGGGGCCCAAATCTGCGACCAAAGAGACAACAAGCTCGTCTGCGTTCTTCTGGGCAGGCATGCTCTCCACCCCAAGCATTTTCATCGCCTTGCCAGTCAATAGCAGGCTGTCGCCGAAGAGCTTGCCGCTAGACTCAACAAGTCCCTGTCGCTCGAGGTCGACAAGGACATTCCACATGAAGTGCCCTTCGAAAGTAGGATGCCTCTCGAAAAACACCAACGGCAGAGGGCCGTAGCGCAGGAGGAACTTGGCCACTTCTGGCCATAGATCGCAGGATTCCCTCCGGAGCGCCCGCTCCCATTTCCGGCCCCGCTCCGCCGCCCACTCGAACGCATCCGCGACATCCTTGTAGGCCCGATCGACAAGGTCGGGCCGCTCGCTAGCCGCCTGAATCACCAGGGACTCATCTAAGTCTTCATAGTAGTCGGCGTAGTCTTCGCCGTCGGGAATGAGGTAGTCTAAATCGATGCCCGCAATGATATGTACTCTGCAGCGCTGACCGATAACACACGCGTAAAGCTTTCCCGTTGATCTCTCGCGGGTAGCGCAACAATAGCGGCAATATTCTGGGATGTAAAGATTCGAATCGTAGTCCTCGATTGCCTTCCTGATACCGGCGGCTTCCGCGAGATGGCGAATCGGCCTGAATGATTCTTGGTATCCCATATGCTAATCCTTTCGCTAGTTAGCCTAATGTGATATTATCATGTACGTAATAATAACAAAGAAGGATTATAGAAAATGAGAGAACAAATTACTTACTCTTTCGTAAGTCTTCGAAGCTGCGATCAGATTGGCGAGGCGATACGCCGTTTCCGCAAACTGAGGGGGCTCACTCAGCAGCAGCTGGCGGATAAGGCGGGCTGCAGCATCATGTACGTTTCCAACCTTGAGCGGGGGAAGACGACGGCGGAGCTTGGAATCGCCCTGCGCATCCTGGACGAGCTCGAGGTGGACTTGACCCTTACAGATAGAAGAGGGGTGTAGAGTGGTAGAAACGATGGACGTGGTCCTTTTCAAGTCGAGCGACGGGGAAGTTACCCTGAAGGTGGGCTCAGACAAAGAAACGGTCTGGCTGACCCAGGCCCAAATATCCGATCTTTTTGGCAAAGATAGGACAGTCATTTCCCGTCACATAGGAAACGTATTCAAGGAAGAAGAACTTGAAGAGGAGGGCAATGTGCAGAATTTGCACATTGCAAATTCTGACAAACCCGTGAAGTTCTATAGCCTTGACGTTATCATTTCGGTTGGATACCGCGTGAAGTCCAAGCGTGGTGTCGAGTTCCGCCGATGGGCAACCAACGTGCTGCGCAAGTACATCACGGATGGCCACATTGAAAACGAGCAGCGGCTGAAGCAGCTTGGCCAGGTGGCGAAGGTGATGGCTCGCATCCCCGACAACCTAGAGACTCGCCAAGTGCTGGACATCGTGCAGAGCTATACCAAAGCGCTAGACCTGCTGGACGACTACGACCATCAGCGACTGGCGGCGCCCAAGGGAACCGAGTCCACCTATGTGCTGGACTATAAAGAATGCCGCTCCGTCATCGACTCCATGCGGTTCGGCGACGAAAGTGACTTATTCGGTGTGGAGAAAGATGGCTCCTTCAAAAGTTCTATCGGAGCCATCTACCAAAGCTTCGGCGGCAAAGACCTCTATCCCACCTTGGAGGAGAAGGCGGCAAACTTGTTGTATTTTGTCGTGAAAAACCACAGCTTCCTAGATGGCAACAAACGCATTGCAGCGACTATGTTCCTGTACTTCCTAGACCGCAACGGTGCACTGTTTACTGCCGACGGTAAAGCAATTGATGACGGCACCCTGGTGGCAATAACGGTAATGATTGCTGAATCCAAACCGGAGGAAAAGGAAGCCATGGTAACGTTGGTGATGAACTTCCTCCCATAGCGATAAACCGTTCGCACCCAACGAATGGTTATAGGAATTTTCCGTCCAAGCAGCTCACGGGTTAGCTTCACATGTATCCACTGTTCCATGTGACGGGCTCTTCTGTATTAGAGAATTCCTGACAGCTTTCTCCCGTCGAGGTTGTTGTCTCAGTTTTCCCTTTCGTTAT
>CADBRF010000092.1 GCA_902796975.1 uncultured Coriobacteriaceae bacterium | reverse complement strand
GTGTTCGAGCAGCTTGGAATTACACCAAACATCCGGTTTTCCGTGAGCGACGACCATGCGGGTTATGAGATGGCAGCTGCAGGACTGGGGGTCACACTCACGAACGCCCTGCATTTGCGCAGCTGGCATGGGGACGTGGCGGTGCTCAAGGTCGAGCCGGCCCTTGGCTTTTCTATTGGGGTCGGAACGCTTCCTGCCGAGGTGGCTTCTCCTGCCGCCCGTGCCTTTGCCGAGTTCGCTCTCCCGCCCCTTACGCTGTAGTGAGAGTCGGGTATTTATTCGCCCTCTTCGATGAGGCCGAGCCTGACGCATGCCCGGTAGATGCCATTGTCGTTCACGGAATTCGTGACGAACGTTGCCTTCTCCTTGAGCTCATCAATTGCGTTTCCCATGGCAACGCTTGTCCATTCGGTGCTGAACATAGCGAGGTCGTTGGTTCCGTCTCCGAAGACGATAACGTCCTCGAGCGGCGCGTGGAGGAGCTCCATCATCTTGCGGATTCCGCGTGCCTTGTCCGTTGGCTCGCAGAGCACCTGCGCCTGGTCATACCGAGCCCAGGTGACTCCGCCGAAATCGATGTTTTTCTCTTCTCCGGTCGGGCAGGCGATAAAGATCTTGCTGATGAAATCGAGCTTGTCGATATCGAAGCCGGGGTCGATTGCGACGCTGTAGTAGGGGTTTGGTATCGCCTGCTGGTATGCCCCGCTCTTCGTGATGCAGGTCCGCTTGTTCTCCACGTTCACCGCCCATGCCCAGCCATTGGCGTCGAGCCAGCGCATGAGTCTGTGGCAAGGTTCAGCTGGCATGCCCTCGAGCCAGATGAGCTTGCCGTCAAGTGTGATGGAATTGCCGCCGTCTGCCACCATGGTGTCAATCCCAGTGGGAGAGATGAGGTCGAGCGCGTCCATCTGCGCTCGCCCCGTTGCAAGCGCTACGAGGTGCCCCTTTCGCCTGAGCAGGTCAAGGGCATGGCGGGTGCTCTCGGGAATACGGTCGTAGGTGCGCGAGCGCAACGTCCCGTCGTAGTCGAAGAAGAGGTAGCGCCGATGAAATGCGGATGGTGTCGGATTCTGTATAGCCATAGTGTCGTTCAGTATAGGGCAAATGAAGGAGCCATGCCGGCATGCAGTTCTGGCGCGGCGCTTTGCTAGGGAGGCAGCGTTATCGTCATCTTGGCGTCAAATCTCCCGCTCAGTTTGAAAGTTAGCAATGTCTTACTCTTTTATTCCCGTGTTCTGCTACTATGACGGGCGGAAAATTTCGAGAGCCGGGTTAAGAGGCTCCCATTCAACTTAAAGTATGCGAGAGGTCGAACGTCATGTCGTACGATGGTCTTGAAACACCGGGCCGCAATGATCCGTGCTGGTGTGGGAGTGGCAAGAAGTACAAGAAGTGCCACTACGCCAACGATGTAAAACTCGAGAAGCTCTATAACGAGGGCGAGGAAGTCCCGCGCCGCGATCTGCTCAAGACCGCCGCGGATATCGAAGCCATTAAGGTGAGTGCCGAGGTCAATATCGGCGTTCTCGATTACGTGGCAGACCATATTCACGAAGGCGTCACCACCGAGGAAGTCGACAAGTGGATCTACGACTACACGGTCGAGCACGACGCCATCCCCGCCGACCTCAACTACGAGGGGTATCCGAACAGCGTCTGCACCTCTGTGAACGATGAGGTCTGCCATGGCATACCCTCTGCAGATGTCGTGCTCAAAGCGGGCGACATCGTCAACGTGGACTGCTCCACCATCAAGAACGGGTATTTCTCCGACTCCTCCCGCATGTTCTGCATTGGCGAGGTGAGTCCGGAGGCGAAGCGCCTTGTCGAAACCACCCACGAGGCGGTCAAGGCTGGCATTGCGGCAGTCAAACCATGGATTCACCTGGGCGATGTGAGCGCTGCTGTGAACAAGGTCGCGACCGATGCCGGTTTCTCCGTCGTCGCCGAATACGGCGGCCATGGCATTGGCAAGGAGTTCCACGAAGACCCGTTCGTGAGCTTTGTGGAAGAGGCGGGAACGGGCCCCATCCTTGCACCGGGCATGTGCTTCACCATCGAGCCCATGGTCAATGCCGGTAAGCCCGATATCGATATGAGCGACCCCAACGGTTGGACGGTGCGTACGGTCGACGGCAGCCTGAGCGCCCAGTGGGAAGTGCAGCTCGTTGTCACGGAGGATGGCTGCGAGGTCCTGAGCTGGTAGACCGCCTCAAATCTCATATTTTTGCCAAAAAATTCCACCCTGCGGAGACTTGCCACGGGGTGGTTCTCGTTTCGGCGTATGATAGCAGGAAGTAGATGCGGGGAGATTGAGGAGACGGGTTCCCGCAACATATAGACACAGGAGGACACATTATGTCGTTCATGAAAGAATTCAAGGAGTTCATCAACAAGGGCAACGTTATGGATATGGCCGTTGGCGTTATCATCGGCGGTGCCTTCACGGCGATTGTCACGTCGCTTACCACCAACATCATCAACCCTCTCATCACGCTCATCACGGGCGGCCACGGAACCGAGGTCGGCGGCCTTGCGCTCAAGATTACGGATTCGGTCACGCTCGATTTCGGCGCTTTCATCAGCGCAATCATCAACTTCCTCATCATCGCGCTCATCGTCTTCTGCATGATCAAGAGCGTGAACAAGATGATGGACGCCGGTAAGAAGGTCGTGAAGCACGGAGCGAACGGCGAAGAGGTCGAGGTTGCTGCTCCTACCTGCCCCTATTGTCTGGAAGAGGTCAAGGAGGGCGCTACCCGCTGCCCCCATTGCGCAGCTGCTTTTGATGAGCCGGCCAAGGCTGGCGAATAGGCTTTAGCGCCACTTATGGCTCTTGAGAAACCGACGTCCCGCAGACCGTGCGTCTGCGGGACGTTTTTTTTGTGGCATCGCGCTCGAGCCAATACGGGAGGCGTTCTTTGTGCTAGAGCCCCAGCAGCTGGCGATAAATGGTCTCGTCGCGCCTGCTGAACACGTTGAAGACGATTGTCATTTCATCTGCAATCTCGGCATGCTCGTCAATCCAATCCTGCACTGCATCGATGGCAATCTTGGCAGCTTCTTCCTGCGGGAAGCCAAAGACGCCGGTGCTGATGCAGCAGAAGGCAATCGAGTGGAGGGCCTGGGCAGCCGCGGCATCGAGGCAGGACCTGTAGCATTGGCGAAGTTGCTTCTTGTGCGTGCGGTTGGGGCGTCCGTTTGCAATGGGCCCAACCGTGTGAATGATGCTATGAGATGGAAGGTTGTAGGCGCCGGTGACCTTTGCCTGGGCAGTTGGCTCCTCGTGCCCTTGAGCCATCATGATCTTGCTCAGCTCGATGCGAAGCTGGACGCCGGCGAAGGTCTGGATGGCGTTGTCTATGCAGTGGTGCCCGGGACGCCAGCAGCCGAGCATCTGGCTATTTGCCGCGTTGACGATGGCATCGGTAGCGATGCGGGTGATATCTCCTCGCCAGAGCCTGAGGTGCGAGTTGAAGGGTGAGGGCGTTGTCCCATCGACCGAGGTGATGCCATCGCGTGCAATGAGCTCTTGCAAGAGCCTGTCCTGATGTTCCAGAAACTCAGAGCTTGCTTCCCAGGGCATGCGGGTGTTGACGAGAGCGCGGAAAGCGGTCCACAAAAGGTCAGCATCGGCGTGTTTCAAGAACATGCCATTCCAGTTCTCCGCCTGGGGAAGCATCTGTACGATGTCCCCTGATTGCATATGGTTTTGACGCTCCTCTAGCAGCGCCTGAACGCACCAGACGAGTTCGTCTCTGAGTTCGTTGTCATTCATAGACGTGTTTCTCCTTACATGCCTGTGCAGACTGTTTCGCAGGGGGGTGTCCTACTTCTTGCGCTGTCTAAAGGCATCCACGAGCAGCCAGATTGAAAGGATAACGGCAATTGTATATTCGACGATGGTGAGGACGCCGAACTGACCAACCATGGGGCCATCGAGGAGGCTGCCCGAGACGAGCAGGCCGACTATTATCATGCCCACGATGAGCCGGTTGACGATGCGCATGAGGTCGTGCATGGGCTCCTCGCTGCCCAGCAGTTCCATGTTGAACTTGAGCTGCCCACGCGAGAGCGTGTGCATGACATCGCCGGCATCATCTGCCGCACGCTCCAGACCCCGCGCCGTCCGGTCCAGGCGCACCCAGAAGGACTGGAGCTCTCCTTTGGGGTCGAAGTGGTTGAACCTCGTACGCTCGATATGGGTGTTGATGATATCGACCATGTTGAAATCACCGACATACCTGAGCAAGGTGCCCTCGAGGGTGACGATGCCGCGCGCAACTGAGGTGAGGCTCGCCGGGAGCTCCACGTGGCAGCTGCGCATGAGCGAGACGATGTCGGTGAGGAAGGCGCCGATATCGATATCGGCAACATCCGCAGAAGCATATTGCGAGATGATGACGTCGAGCGAAGCGAGGAGGCGAGGGTGATCAATAGTGCTCAGGTCACCTGAAACTGAGAAGGCGAGGAGAGCGTCCTTGAGCATGCTCGCGCTCTTGTGTCCAACCGCGTTGATGATGTTGCCAAACTGGGCGCGTTCGGTCGGGGTCAGGCGCCCCATGATGCCGAGGTCCATATAGACAATCTGCCCGCCCTTGATGTAAATGTTGCCGGGATGCGGGTCGGCGTGGAAGAAGCCGTGTTCCAGTACCTGGGTAGCGTAGTTATCCAGTAGCTTGTCGCCAATCTCGGAAAGGTCGTAGCCGTATTCCTTGAGCGTTTCGGTATCGCGGATGGAGATGCCGTCGATGTATTCCATGACGAGCACCTCTGCGGTGCAGTATTCGGGATAGGGGCGAGGGCAGCGGATGTAGGCAACGTTCTTGTTCAGTCGACCGAATTCCTCGAGGTTCTCCGCCTCCTTCTTGAAATCGGTCTCCTCCAGGAAGATGGTCCAGAGCTCTTCCATCACGCCGCGGAGATTGACGATCTGGTTGCCCTTCATGAGGTTTTCGCCGTGGCGGGCGAGGGACCGCATCATATCGATATCCTGCGCCATGGTCTTGCGAACGCCCGGACGTTGCACCTTAACGGCGACGATATCGCCGGTCTTGAGCTCTGCGCGGTGCACCTGCGCCAGCGAGGCACTTCCCAATGGGTGCGGGTCGATGTAAGTGAATATCTCGTTCAACTTGCCACCGTAGATGCGGTCCAGGGTGGCAAGCACGGTCTTGAAGGGGAGAGGGTCACATTCGCTCTGCAACTTTGCCAGCTCATCGCAGTAAGCTTGGGGAAGTATTTCTGAACGGGTGGAGAGCGTCTGGCCGACTTTGACATAGCTGGGCCCGAGCTCTTCGAGGGTTTCGCGGAATTCCTCTGGCGTGAAACCCTGCATGAAGTGGTGCCGCCGCATGATCTGGAGCATCTCATGCAAACGGGCAAACCGCGACTTGCGGCTCAGATCGAATTCCTGATCTGGGCCAACCTCATCGTAGTCGAAAAATCGATTGAGAAACGAGCTATCGTTCATTGGTCACATCCAAAAAGGCGGAGCCGCCGGCCACACCGTGACCCGTGCGTCTCCGCCACTTCAAGACAAGCTGGTGGTGAGCTTGCTATTCCTTCTCAGCAGGCTCCTCTGCCACTTCTGCGGCCTCTTCCGTCACGTCCTCGACGGTCTCTGCCTCAGTCTCGATGGGCTCGGCTTCTGCAGCGGGCTCGGGCTCGGTATCGGCGTTCTTTATGACCTCGGCGATATGGGCGGCAAGGTCCTCGCGGTCTTCGGGGGAGAGGGTCTTCGCCCAGGCGCGAATCGTGTCATCGCGCACCTTAGAGCCCGCCTCGACGCTACGGTGGCGAAGCTCTTCGTTGATCTGACGGCCCTGCTCAACGGAGACCTGCCCGCGTGCGATGAGGTCGTCAAGGACTTCCTTCGACTTATCTGCGCCTAGGGAGAGTGCGCCGACGCCTGCTAGGAAGATGTCTCTGAATCCATCGGTAATGCCTGCCATGATGTTCTCCTTCCGCGGGGATTATCAGTAAGCATATTATACCCGGTTGAAGGCAGGCGGCCACTTCGAAGAGGTTAAATATTCGTAGTTGCAAACAAGCTGTAAGATTCCCGTTTTACCGATCTGCCCCGCTTTTTGTAGGTGAATTCAGCTCCGTGCGGCCTTCTTCATGGTGTTTTGCCGCCTGTCTGGTGGGGCCATTTGCCGTTGCGTGTGTATAATCCAATGCGCATCATTCGCAATTTGCAATGGGGAGATTCTTTCATGAGCAAAAAACCGTTCTATCTGACGACGCCCATCTACTATGTCAACGGCACACCGCATATCGGCACCGCCTATACCGAAATCGCTTCCGATACGCTTGTGCGCTGGAAGCGCATGGACAACTACGATGTCTGGTTCCTCACCGGCATGGACGAGCATGGCCAGAAGGTTGCCGAAGCGGCTGCCGAGCATGGTATGACGCCGCAAGAGTGGTGTGACAGCCAGGTCCCGCAGTTCACCGACCTGTGGAAAGAACTCAACATCACCAATAACGATTTCATCCGTACCACCCAGGAGCGCCACATGAGGGGCGTGCAGCAGTTCATGCAGACGCTCTATGACAAGGGTTATCTCTACAAGAGCACCTACGAGGGCTACTACTGCACCCCGTGCGAGACCCAGTGGACGCTCTCTGAGCTCAACGAGGACAAGACTTGCCCCACCTGCGGCCGTCCCGTGCAGTTCGTGGAAGAGGAGAACTACTTCTTCAAGCTCTCCGAGTTCGGCGACAAGCTTCTTGCCTACTACGATGAGCATCCCGATTTCATCCGTCCTGCGATTCGCGAGCATGAGGTCCGTTCCTTCATCGAGGGAGGCATGCATGACCTCTCTGTGAGCCGCACCGCGTTCGACTGGGGCGTGCCCCTTCCCTGGGACAGCAAACATGTCACTTACGTGTGGGTCGATGCCCTCATCAACTACATCACCGCCCTCGGCTACGGCTCCGATGACGAGACGATGTTCGATAAGTTCTGGCCCGCCGACTTCCATTTTGTGGGGAAGGACATCATCCGCTTCCACTGCGTTATCTGGCCCGCCATGCTTATGGCTGCTGGCCTGCCTCTCCCCAAGCATGTCTTCGCCCATGGCTTCCTCATGGCGGCGGATGGTTCCAAGATGTCCAAATCCAAGGGCAACGCCCTCTACCCCCGCGAGCTCATCGACCGCTATGGTGTAGACGCCTACCGCTACTATTTCCTCTCGGATGTCACCTTCGGCGCTGACGGCAATATTGGCCACGACCGCATCACCCAGGTCTACAATGCCGACCTCGCCAATTCCTACGGAAACCTCTTCAGCCGCGTGAGCAACATGACCATCAAGTATTTCGATGGCAAGGTCCCCCAGGTTCCGGCTGAATTCGCAGATGCCGAAAACCCGCTCAAGGAAATCGCCGATGGTCTCTACGCCAAGTACAAGGCTGCAATCGATGTCGTTGATTTTGGCGGAGCGACCTCTGCTGTCATGGAACTCGTGCACCGCGCTAACCTCTATGTGGAAGATTCCGCACCGTGGAACCTCGCCAAGAACGAGGAGACGATGGGCGAGCTTGCCTTCGTGCTCTACAACGCGCTCGAAACTTGCCGCATCGCTGCGCTCTTCCTCGCGCCCTTCATGCCCACGACCTCTGCTGAGCTCTTCGCCCGTCTAAGCCTCGATGACCCCGCTACGGTGGATGATAT